>JAYTUF010000656.1:0-4812 GCA_043744755.1 Anatilimnocola sp. | reverse complement strand
AACGTGTTGGTTTATTCGCGCGAGTAGATGCAGGCGGCATCCACATGCACCTGATCGACAATTCCTACGACGACGGCGTCGATCGGCAGCGTCTTCGTTTCCGGCGTGAGGCGCGCCGAAGAGCCTTGCGTGAGGATCACATAGTCGCCGATCCCCGCGCCCAGCGTATCGACGGCGACGAACGTGCGGCCGGTCGTCGTCAGCGATTGCCGGTCTTTCGGTTCGATCCGATAAGGCTCGACGATCAGCAGCTTGAAGCCGACCATCGTCGCCACTTTCTGCGTTGAAACTAAACTGCCGGTGACTTTGGCCACGAACATGAGCGTTACCCTTCCAGCTGAGTTTCAAGCAGGTGTTTGGTCTGACGGGCCACGATCAATTCCTCATTCGTGGGAATGATCCAAATCTGCGTCTGGCTGCCGGGCGTGCTCAGGCAACGCTCGGCGGAACCCTTCGCGGCGTTCACATTGCTATCGAGTTCAATGCCCAGCCCTTGCAGGTCGGCACACACGCCGGCGCGAATGTGTACGCCGTTCTCGCCAATGCCGCCGGTGAACACGATGGCATCGGCGCCACCCAGTTCAATCAGCATCCCGCCCAAGTGCCGGCGAATCTCGGCGATGAACACATCGAGCGCGAGTCTTGCCCGGCCATTTCCTTGCGCGGCCGCTGCTTCCAAATCGCGCACATCGCCACTGATGCCGGAGAGACCGAGCAGGCCACTCTTCTCCGCCAGCGTATTGAGTACATCGTGCAAGCTCTTGCCTTCGGCCTGCATGATCAGCGGAATTGCGAAGGGATCGAAATCACCGACGCGGTTATTGTGTGGCAAACCCGTTTGCGGACTCATGCCCAGCGTCGTCGCCACGCTCTGCTGCCCGCGAATCGCACACAGGCTGTTGGAGCCACCCAGATGACACGAAATAATCCGCAGATCGTATCGGCCGAGCAACTGACTCGTCCGCTGCGCGATGAACCGATGGCTCGCGCCGTGAAATCCCCACCGCTTGATGTGCAGCTTCTCGGCCCACTCATGTGGCGCCGCGTACAGCCGCAGCTTGTCGGCAATCGTGTTATGAAAACCCGTTTCAAACGCAGCAACCAGCGGAATCTCCGGCAGTTTCTCGCCCAAGAGCCGCATCGCGCGGATATAAGGCGGGTTGTGAGCCGGGGCAACCAGGTTCATCTCTTCCATCGCGGCCAATACATCGGGCGTGACCCGTTGCACGCCGCTGATGCGTCCTCCATGCACGGCCTTGAAGCCGATGGCCGCCACTTCCTGCTCGCTTCGCAGGCAACCCTGCTGCGGATCGGTAAGCTGCGCGAGGCATTGCCGCACCGCCACCGCGTGGTCGGGAACCGGGGCCTTCAATTCTTGCCGGCGTCCTTGAATCTCGACAAAGCAGGGGCTTTCCGGCGAACCGATCCGTTCGACCCCACCGCGCGCGAGCTGCCGTTCGTCGGCCATGTCGAACAGCCGATACTTGAAACTCGTCGAGCCGAGATTGGCAACTAACACTTTCATGCTGCAGTCCTCGTGACATCCTCGAAACACGGCATCCGTGTGTACTGACTACATGAATGCTTCCATCAGGCCTTCAGCGGGCCGGGCAATCACATGGCTGCCCACGAGTTCGCCGACTTGTGCAGCCGCTTGAGCGCCCGCTTCGACCGCGGCCCGCACGCTGCCGACGTCGCCCGTGACGATGGTCGTCACCAGCGCGCCGCCGATGCCGATCCGCTTGACGATTTGCACGTTGGCCGCCTTGGCCATCGCGTCGGTCGCTTCCACCAGGCCGACCAGACCCTTTGTTTCGATCAAACCAATTGCCGTATTCATGAACTGTTACCTATCGTTTGTTGTGAACTGCTTTAGATGTTGAGAATCGACTACGCCTTCGCCGGACGCTTGATCGTCGGCGGCAGGACAATGCCCAGATCATCGTGCGGCCGCGGAATCACGTGCACGCTAACGACTTCGCCCACGCGGCCCGCGGCAGCCGCGCCTGCATCAGTCGCGGCTTTCACGGCAGCCACATCGCCGGCAACAAAAGCCGAAACCAGCCCGCTGCCCACTTTGTCCCAACCGACCAGCGTCACGTTCGCGGCCTTGAGCATCGCGTCGGTCGCTTCGACCAGGGCGATAAAGCCCTTGGTCTCGATCATGCCGAGCGCTTCCAAATTCTTAGCCATTGCTGTCTCCCGTAAGTAAAAAACAACCAATCATTCCCGTAGCACGAACCCCTTGGTTCGTGCGCCCATGTCTCAGTGCTTACACCCGCACCCGCCGTCCTGCTTCTGCAGTTCCACCTTCGTGGCCCCATCCAGAAAGCAAGCGTTTCCTTCATCCGTATCGATATGCACTTCCAGTTTGCTCGTCGCATCGGCCCGCACCAGCAGGTCTTCAAACACGACCGCGCACTGCGGCGCTTCGATCCGCAGCTTCATGAAGTCGCCATTCTTCACGCCATAGCGCTCAGCGTCTTTGAAGTTCATGTGAACGTGCCGTGCGGCGCGGATCACGCCTTCCTGCAGTTCGACCACACCCTTGGGCCCGACGAGCACGCAGCCCGGCGTGCCTTTGATGTTGCCGCTGTGCCGCACCGGCGCGTCGATGCCGAGCGAGATGCTGTCCGTGAACGCGAGTTCCACCTGGCTATAAGGCCGGGTTGGTCCCAGCACGCGCACGTTCGGCAGCATCCGCTTGCGAGGACCGACAATCATCACCGTTTCGGCCGCTGCATAGAAACCGTCTTGATAGAGATTCTTCTCGGGCGTGAGCTTGGCGCCCGGGCCAAACAGCGTTTCGACATCCGCATTGCTCAAGTGACAATGCCGCGCGGAAATGCTGACGATGAGTTCAGACGGCGAATCACTCTTCGGCGAAGAGGCTGTTGGCGCTAACGAGGCTTGGCCGTTGCCGCCCAGCACCAATTGCCGAACGATTTGTTCAACAATGCTGCGGTCGAGAGTGGGAGAGGCTTGCATGTTGATGATTCTCAACTCGGCAAAGAGCTTGAATTGGTTGGAATGGTGCTAACCGCGGGATCACCGGCCTCATCCGCCAGCCGCACTTGCACGTCGGCGCGATTGAGCGTGGCGACCCATTCCGGGGAAAGTTCGTGATCGCTGACGAGCACATCGATCTCGCTCAGCGGGCACATCAGAGCCAGGCTGGTGTGGCCGAACTTGGTGCTGTCGGCGACGACAATCACCTCCTCGGCCGAAGCCATCATCGCCCGCTCGGTTTCGACCAGCAGCAGATTGCTGTTGTAGCCGCCCCGCTCGTTGATGCCGGCCACGCTCAGCACCGCGCGGCGGGCGTGCAGCGATCCAAGCATCTGGTTGGCATACGGGCCGAGCGACACGCCGGTGCGGGCGTGGACATAGCCACCGATAAACACCAAGTCGGCCTGATCGCTAGAGGTGAACAAATTTGCTACCGGCAAGGAGTTAGTGACCACTTGTAACGGCCGGCCGACGAGCAACTGGGCCAGCTCATAGGTCGTACTGCCGCCGTCGAGCAGCACCGTGTCGTTGTCTTCAATCAGCCGGGCCGCGGCCGCCGCGATCCGCCGCTTCTTGTCCCAGTTCGACGACTGCCGCTGATCGAAGTGCGCCAGCTTGGGCGACGGTCCGGTATAAAATACGCCGCCATGCGTCCGCCGAGCCACACCCGTTTCTTCCAGAAAATCTAGGTCACGCCGGACCGTGGACTCCGAGACTGTGAGTTGCGAAGCCAGCTCGGGCAACGACGCAAACCCGCGCTGCCGGATTAACTCCGACAACCGGCCACGCCGCTCGTCCGCTAGCAACTGCTTGATCACCCGCCACGATCCTTTCGCCTGATTTACCTATTCTGCCAAACACAGTGACAGAAATCAAGCATCTCGGTGAAAGAATTACGCCGAATGTGCAAGAAATACGTCGCGACGGCTGTGAAACCGGGTAGTTCAGGAAATAGATTATGCGCGAAGATTTGCAGATTGGGAAAAATAACAAGAATAAACAAAAAAAGTCGTGTGAAAAACCGCAGCGATGCGAAAGAAATCTCGCAGATCAAAGCCACGTAGCCTGAAGCCATTGCTTCGGGCGAGTGGCCTTGCAACCAAACTTCAACGCTGCCACGAAACTCGCCGATCGCGAATCGAAATCCGCCCCTCAGCCAGTGCCCGCAACACCGCCGGATAGGCCTCACACTCCGCCGCAAACACGCGGGCCTGCAGCGCTTCGGCCGTGTCGTCGTCGCGAACTTCGACCGGCCATTGCCCAATGATGGGCCCGTGGTCGTATTCGTTGTCAACGAAGTGAACCGTACAGCCCGTCACTTTCGCGCCGGAATCAAGCACCGCTTGATGGACCTTCAGGCCGTACATGCCCTGACCACAAAAGGCCGGGATCAGCGCCGGATGAATGTTGATCACCCGGTTCGCAAAGTCGGCAGGGATCGGCACATGCTTAAGAAAGCCCGCCATCACGACGTACAGTACCCCCGCGGCGCGGCAGGGGTCGAACATTTGCTGTTCGTACTCGCCTGCTGAAACGCCGCGATCCTTTTCAATCACCTGTGATTTGATGCCCGCCTCGGCGGCGAATTGCAATCCCTTGGCGGCTGGATTGCTAGAGATGACCAGGCGAATGTCGATGGGCAAGTTTTTGCGCTGCTGCCTCTCAATCAAATTGCGCAGCGTCGTCCCGCCGCCGGAGATGAGGACGGCGATGGGGAGCGCAGTTGTGGACAAGTTGGACGCCAAATGTATTAGCCCGGAGGGCGACAGATAGTAGCCCACGGCGTTAGCCGTGGGAAAACCC
>JAYTUF010000655.1:0-4862 GCA_043744755.1 Anatilimnocola sp. | reverse complement strand
GATCGCCGAAATTGCCAACGTGAACGACCGGATGCGGCCGCGGCTCGAAGGGGCCGACGCCAACAAGGACGGCTTTCTCGATCGCGGCGAGCTGCTGCCGATCATGGCGGCAACCGTCGCCCGCATCAAGGAAATGCAAGCTCAAAAAGGCGCGACCGGAGGGGGCCAGTGATATTTGCAGCGAGGCTGATGGACGTTCGCAAGGACTACGTCCTCAAGAGCGAAACCGTCCGAGCCTTGCGCGGCGTCACGTTTGACGTTCCCGAAGGGGATTACGTCGCCATCATGGGGCCGTCCGGTTCCGGCAAAAGCACGCTGCTAAATTTGCTCGGTTGCCTCGATAAGCCCACGGCGGGAAACTTCTTTCTCGGCGCGAATGATGTCTCGCGGATGACGGACGATCAGCTCTCGCACACGCGGGCTTCGCGCATCGGCTTTGTGTTTCAGTCGTACAATTTGATTCAGCAGTTGACCGTCGTCGAAAATATCGAAGTGCCTTTGTATTACCAGGGCAAAGTCAACGCCGCCTCGCGGAAGCGGTGCCGGGAATTGGCCGATCTGGTCGGTCTCGGTGACCGGCTCGGTCATCGCCCGTCGCAACTTTCGGGCGGTCAGCAGCAGCGCGTGGCCATCGCCCGCAGCCTGGTGAACGATCCCTATTTTATTCTGGCCGACGAAGCGACGGGCAACCTCGATAGCGTCACGACCGAAGAGATTTTGTATATCTTTCAGCAACTGAACGATGCGGGCAAAACGATCATTCTCGTGACGCACGAGGATGAAGTTTCGCTGCACGCCAAGAGGATCATTCGCCTGAAAGACGGCGTGGTGCAAACCGACGTGCAGAACACGAAGCGAGTGTTTGCCCGCCCGCGGCCGGTCGCTGTTTCGGCCGCGACGGAGATTGGTGATGTGAATGCCGCGACGCTGGTTCGATGATTTGAGCAATTGATTCCATGTTTTTCCTCCGCACCTTTCAATTGGGCCTCAAAAGCCTGCTGCTCCATCCGATGCGGTCGTTGCTGACCGTGCTGGGTATTTTCATCGGCGTGGCGAGCGTCATTTGGCTGCTGGCGATCGGCGAAGGGATCAGCCAGGAGGCGCAGCGGCAGATCGAAGGGTTGGGCGCGGACAACATCATCGTTCGCAGCGTGAAGCCGCCGGCGGAGTTGACCGCGAACTCATCAGGGCCGGTGCCGTATGGGCTGAAGCGCGAAGATTATGACAAGCTCAAGCTCACGATTCCCACGCTCAAGTCGGCGCTTCCCATTCGCGAGATGCGCCGCACGGCCAGCTTCAATGGTCGCGAGGTGGATGGCCGCTTGGTCGGCTGCACGCCCGAATATTTTGAAGTCATGCGGCTGAAGCTCGATCGCGAGGCGGCTCCCAAGGAAGGTTTTGCGCCGCGCGGGCGGTTGCTCACCGATGCCGATCTCGATCGGGGCAACAATTACTGCGTGCTGGCTTCAACGGTCGCCGAGAAGCTGTTTCCGTATGAGTATCCGATCGGCCGCAGCATCTACATGCCCGAGACCAAGGATTATTTTCAGGTGGTCGGAGTACTGGAATATCGCACGCCCACCGCGGCCATCGGCGGGTCACTGGAAGCTCAGGATTTCGGTTCCGATGTTTACATTCCGATCAGCACCATGCGGCAGCGGGTCGGTGATTTTGTCGTCACGCGCCGCGGCAGTCAGTTCAGCTCGGAAATCATCGAGCTGAATCAGATCACGCTGCGGATCGATTCGGTGAACAATGTCCGCGACACGGCCGACTTGGTTCGCTCGATTCTCAACGTTAAAGACGATTCACGCGCCGCTCGCGAGGCCGCCCGCAAAGGCGGCAAGGCGCAGGTCGCGATTGCGGAGAAGGCCACGGACAGGCCGTCACGGCACGATGTCGCCGTGATCGTGCCGGAAGAACTGCTCGAGCAGGCCCGCGTCACCAAGCTGATGTTCATGCTCTTCATGGGGCTGATCGCGGCCATCTCGCTGCTCGTCGGCGGCATCGGCATCATGAACATCATGCTGGCCACGGTCACCGAACGCACCCGCGAGATCGGCATCCGCCGCGCGCTCGGGGCCACCCGGTCACACATCGTGATGCAGTTCCTGGTCGAGACTATTTCGCTCTCCGTGGTCGGCGGCGTGACCGGGATTCTCATTGGCCTGCTCTGCCCGTACCTGATCACCACCACCCGCGACCTGTTATTGGATTACGCCCCCAACCTGATGGCCGATGTGCCCGAGGTCGTGCATCGCTTGCGACCAGAGATCGTGCCACTCTCGCTGCCGCTCGCCTTCGGCATCTCGGTGCTAGTGGGCGTCGTGTTCGGCATCTACCCCGCGATTCGCGCGGCGCAGATGGACCCGATTGAAGCACTGCGGCATGAGTGAGCGGTTTTCGCTAAACTAGTGCGATGCAGAATTACCTTGAACTGCTTCAGCACATTCTCGATCGCGGCACGCCGAAGACGGATCGGACGGGCACCGGCACGCTTAGCATTTTTGGGCATCAACTGCGGTTCGATCTGGCCGCGGGCTTTCCGCTGGTGACAACGAAGAAGCTGCATCTGCGCTCGATCATTCACGAGTTGCTCTGGTTCCTGAAGGGCGAAACCAACATCGCTTATCTGAAAGAGAACAAGGTCCGCATCTGGGACGAGTGGGCCGATGAGAACGGCGAACTTGGCCCCGTGTATGGCCATCAGTGGCGCAGTTGGCCGACGGCGGACGGCGGGCACATTGATCAGATTTCGCAAGTCGTCGAACAAATCCGCCGCAATCCCGATTCCCGCCGCTTGATCGTGAGCGCCTGGAACGTCGCGGAGATTGAGAAGATGGCCCTGCCGCCTTGTCATCTGTTGTTTCAGTTCTACGTGGCAGACGGCAAACTTAGTTGCCAACTCTATCAGCGCTCCGCCGACGTCTTCCTCGGCGTGCCATTCAACATCGCGTCGTACGCACTGCTCACGATGATGGTGGCTCAAGTGACTGGACTAACGCCGGGCGAATTCGTGCATACCTTTGGCGATGCGCATCTTTACAGCAATCACCTGGAGCAAACGCGGTTGCAACTCAGCCGTGAGCCGCGAGCGCTGCCGACGATGAAGCTCAATCCAGATGTACGCTCCATCTTGGATTTCAAATTTGAAGATTTCAAATTAGAGAATTACGAACCGCATCCGCATATCGCGGCACCGGTGGCGGTTTGACAAAGTTCGTAGTTAGTACCACCTCTTATCCTCCTTCGCCTTCCACGCCGCAAACGCTTCCAGTCCTTCTTCGCGCAGCAATTGCACGATGGGAATTTTGCGAGAGGCATGAGGCAGAGCCAGCTCTCGCCGAATCCATTCATCGTCGAAGCCGAGTGCGGCCGCGTCGGGGCCGTTGCAGGCGAAGGTCAGGGAATCGAGTCTGGCCCAGTAGATGGCCGCGGCACACATAGGGCAGGGTTCGCAACTGGCGTAGATCGCGCAGCCGCTCAGGTCATGCGTCCCCAGATTTCGGCAGGCTGCGCGAATGGCGACCACCTCGGCATGGGCTGTGGGATCGCTCGTCGAAGTCACTTGGTTCCAGCCACGGCCAACAATGGCTTCGCCGCGCACGACGACTGCGCCAAACGGCCCGCCCGCGTTGCTGTTCACGCCTTCGATGGCGGCGAAAATGGCGGCGCGCATGGCCTCTTCAGGAGTCACAGCGTCGGCCCGATCTGCCACGGCACGAACTCTTCATCGCCGTAGCCGAGTTGTTCACTCTTTGTCTGTTCGCCACTGGCGACCGAGATGATTTTTTCAAAAATCTCGCGGCCGACTTCATCGACAGCCTTGCCGTTGAGAATCTCGCCGGCGTTGATGTCCATGTCATCGATCATCCGCTCGTACATGGGCGTGTTGCTGGCGACCTTGATCGAGGGGACCGGTTTGCAGCCAAAACAACTGCCGCGGCCGGTGGTGAAGACGATCATGTTGCAGCCGCCGGCGACGAGGCCGGTGACGCTCGGCGGATCGAAGCCGGGCGTGTCCATCACGCAAAAGCCCTTGGCGGTGATCGGCTCGGCGTAATGATAAACTTCCGCGAGCGCGGTGCTGCCTGCTTTGGCCACGGCGCCCAGCGACTTCTCGGCGATGGTCGTCAAGCCGCCTTCCTTGTTGCCGACGGATGGGTTGTTGTCGATCTCGACGCCATACAGGCTCGTGTGCCAGAGCCACCATTGAATCCGTTCGAGCAATTTATCGGCGACAGCGACGGACTTCGCCCGCCGCGTGAGCAAGTGTTCCGCGCCATAGATTTCGGTCGTCTCGGCCAGCACGCTCGTGCCGCCCGCGGCGACGAGCATGTCGGAAGCCACGCCCAACGCAGGATTGCAAGTCACGCCGCTGTTCCCATCGGAGCCGCCGCAGTTGGTGCCGAGGATGATCTCGCTCACGGGAATCGGTTCGCGGCGGACATCGTTCGCCTGTGGCAAAAGTTCCGCAAGCATCTTGATCCCCGCTGCGACCGTCTTCGCGGTTCCGCCCAAATCCTGCATGGAAAGAATCGGCGGCAGGTTCCGTTTTCCCTGGCCATCAATCTGCAGCAAGTTTTGCGATTCGAGCAGGTAGCCAATCGAAGCATTCTCGCAGCCGAGGCCGATGACCAGAAACCCGCCAATGTTCGGATGTTTCGCCATGCCCCCCAACGTGCGCGCCAGAATCTGATGCTGCAGCCCGCCATACTGCAAGCCGCAACCGCCGCCATGACGAAAGGCAATCACGCCGTCGATGTTTGGATAGTCCTTCAGCACCCGCTGATCGAACTTCTCGGCGATATATTTCGAGACCGTCGCCGAGCAGTTCACTGCCGAGACAATGCCGATGTAAT
>JAYTUF010000654.1:0-4870 GCA_043744755.1 Anatilimnocola sp. | reverse complement strand
AGAGGCCTTCTTCAATTCCCCCCATTCGGCAAAATCACGCTAGCAAATCCCCGGAACCGGAATTAGCGTTTTCGGCACTAGCGCGTGGCGGCTGATTTTGCCATCCCCAATTATTAGCTTTGGCGCATCACTAATCCGTATCCAGCATGTCGAGGTTGGGAGCGAGGATGTGCAGTTGCTCGGCCATGTAGCGTTTGACGGCGGCGGTGGTGCGGAGGGTGAGGGCGCGGCGGAGGATGGTGCGGCAGGCTTCGTCGGTGAGGTGGGAGGCGAGGTCTTTCATCGACGGGATAAACGACGCGCTCATGCTGAAGCTGCGGAGGCCCATCGCGAACAGGAGGACGAAGGCCCGGGGCTGGGCGGCCATCTCGCCGCAGAGGGTGACCGGTTTGTTCGCCTTGTTGCAGGCTTTGATAACGGTGGCGAGGACGCGCAGCACCGGCGGCGCGAGAGGCTGGCAGAGGTGGCTGACCTTAGGGTTGTCGCGGTCGGCGGCCATCAGGTATTGGACGAGGTCGTTGGAGCCGATCGAAACGAAATCGACGAGCGGCAGCATGTCGTTGATCGAGATCGCCGCGGCGGGGACTTCGAGCATCATGCCCAGCGGCACTTCGGCGAAGACTTTGTTCTCGGCCTTCAGTTGCTGGGCGGCGCGACGGACCATTGCGCGGGTTTTGCGCAACTCTTCGACGGCGGTGATCATGGGGAACATCAGCTTCACCTGGCTGCCGACGCTCGCGGCATCGGCGGCCGCTCGCAGCACGGCGCGAAGCTGAATATTGAAGAACTCCGGGTGCTCGAACGACAACCGAATGCTTCGCCAGCCCATGAAAGGGTTGGCTTCCTGATGCGTGTGGCCCAGGTAAGGAACCGTCTTATCGCCGCCGATATCGAGCGTGCGAATGGTCATCGAGCGATTGGGGCAGGCGAGGACCGCATCGCGATAAGCGATGTATTGTTCTTCTTCATCGGGCACATCGGGATGCGTGAGATAGATATACTCCGTGCGAAACAGGCCCACACCGGCGGCGCCCATGGCCAGCGCGGGCTTGCAATCGGCAGCGCCGTTGATGTTGGCGAGCAGTTCGAGCTTGATCCCGTCAGCAGTGACCGCGGGCAGGTCCTTGTTGGTGGCGAGCGCGTCCTTGAGCAGGAAGAACTCGCGCTCGAGTTTTAGATAAGCGCTGCGCTGCTCCGGATCGGGATTGACCAGCACATGCCCGCCGCGGCCATCGACGACGACGGTATCGCCGGTCTTCACTTGCCGCAGAATGTTGCGCAGGCCGCTGACGGCGGGAATGCCTTTGCTGCGGGCAATGATCGCCGCGTGACTGGTTTGGCTGCCGGCCTGGGTGACGATGCCTTTCACCTGCAATCCCTTGAGCGCCACGACTTGCGAAGGGAGCAGTTCGTCGGCGATCAGGATCACGGGGTGATTGAGCAACTCGGGATCGGCATTGGTCGCTTGCGTCAGGTGCGCATTGAGACGGATGACGACATCGCGGAGGTCGTTCATCCGCTCGCGTAGATATTCGTCGTTCGTTTTCTGAAAGAGGACCGTGTATTGCTCAAGCAAGCGATGCAACGCGGCTTGGGAGGTGAGGCGTTCATCGACGATCCAATTCCGCACCTTATTGGTGAAGGCGGCATCGCGCAGGATCTGTTCGTGGACGGAAAAGATGGCAGCTTCGTCGTGGCCGACCTGGCTGGCGACTTTGTGTTGCAGCGCGCGCAGCTCCGCCCCCGCTGCATCGCGAGCGGTTTCGTAATTGGCGAGTTCGGCGGTGATTTCGTGATCTTCGAGCCGCTTCGTATCCGGATTGATGAAAATCTCGTAGATACAATAAGCGACCCCGACCGCGACACCGGGTGAAACGGGGATTCCCTTGCGCATATCGAGCGAAAATGTACCAGCAAACGGCCCCGCTGACAAACGGACCGAAGGGGCAATGGGGCACAAGGGGGGTTAAATTTGCGTTAGCTGGCGATAAGGGGCGGGCAGCGGGCAGTGAGACAAAGGAATCGGGGCGAGAGACAACTGCGAACTACACAGCTCGCACTCTGAACAGCCGCTAGCAAATCAGCGGTTGTGATAATTCGCGCAAGGGGTTATAGTTGCGGACTTTGCCGCAAAGGCAGAGAATGGCAGTTTAGCCCGCGGACCTCGTGGTAGCCGACAGCGAAGTCGGTTGCCGCCTAATAGCTAAGCTGTTGAGTTTTTGGCACTCTCACAAGATGAACTGAAGCGCCGGGTTGGACCCTCCGCTGCTGGGAACGCAAATCATGCGGTTTTGTTTGCTCGATCGCATTACCGATCTGCAACTGGGCGCGACGATCACCGCGGTGAAGTTGCTGCGGCCGGAAGAAGACTACCTGCGCGATCACTTCCCGCGGTTCCCGGTCATGCCCGGCGTGCTGATGCTTGAGGCCATGTTTCAAGCCAGTTGTTGGCTGGTCCGGAGCAGCGAGGATTTTGAGCATGGCGCGGTCCTGCTCAAAGAAGTTCGCAACGTGAAATACAATGACTTCGTGACCCCCGGCAAAGTGCTGGTGGTGACCGCGGAGTTGCTCAAGCACGACGATGCCAGCGCCACGCTCAAAGCCCAAGGGACCGTGGACGGCAATATCGCCGTATCTGCCCGCCTGATCCTCGAAAAATTCAATGTTGGCGATCGCTTTCCCATTCGTGCGAATTGCGACCCCTACATCCGGCAATGGATGCGGCGGGTCTTCGATCGGCTGATGCTCCCCGCGGATGCTCCTGCCGGCGAGTCCCCTTCGCCGGCACCACATTTCAATATCAAATCAAGATTGGTTTCCGCGCAGCCTTGAGGCTCTCGGATGAGTCTCGGCGGAAGCCGGTTACGGACGGTTGCGAACCTTTAAGTTTTCGGAGAATCGATTCCTATGGCAGTCACGAAAGACGAAGTATACAAAAAGGTGCAAGTCGCCCTGGTGGATGCGCTTGGAGTGGATGAAGATGAAGTCACGCCGGAGGCCACGATGGTCGGCGACCTGGGCGCTGAATCGATCGACTTCCTCGATATCGTGTTCAAACTCGAGAAGGCCTTCAGCATCGAGATTCCTCGTAAGGAACTCTCGCCGGAAGACATCCTCACCAACGCCGAGTTCGTGAAGGACGGTAAGGTGACGCCGGCCGGCATCACCGAACTAAAATCGCGGATGCCGTTCGTCGATTTTGCCAAGTTCGAAGCCAACCCCAATGTGCGGGAATTCAGCAACTTGATGACCGTCGGCGATCTGTGCCGGTATGTCGAGAGCAAAGTCAAAGCGGTATAGTTCAGCCGCGAATTTGTTAGCGAACGTTTTTCAATCGAGTCATTGATATGCGTTGGTATTGGATCGATCAATTCGTGGAATTCCAGCGCGGCAAACGGGCCGTCGCAATCAAAAATGTTTCCATGACGGAAGAGCAGAACGATTCGTACCTGCCCGGCTACGCGGTCATGCCATCGTCGCTCATCATCGAGGGAATGGCGCAGACTTCCGGCATTCTCGTCGGCGAGATGAGTGGTTTCGCGGAGCGGGTGGTGCTCGCCAAGATTGGCAAGGCCGTGTTTCATCGGCCGGCCGAATGTGGCGATACGCTACGTTACACGGCCGTGTTGCAAGACTTGAAAGAGGACAGCGCGATAGCCAGCATCACCAGCCACATCGGCGACTTCTTGCAGGCCGAAGCGGAGCTGATGTTTGCATTTCTCGATGACCGCTTTCCCGAGGGTCCGCTGTTTGAGCCGGACGATTTCCTCGTGATGCTGCGGTCGCTGCATTTGTATGATGTGGGCGTGGACGAACAGGGCCAGCCGCTCCAGCCGCCACAAGCGTACTTGGATGCGGAACGGGCCTCTTATGAAGCGGCGGGTTTGTTGTAGCGGCCGAAATCAGCCGCCACGCGCTAGCGTGCGGTTATTGATGATGCGTGGACTAGCGCCCAGCGACTGACCTGCCAAGGAATACGGTGAGACGAAGATGAAACGGCGCGTCGTAGTAACGGGCATTGGCTGCATCAACCCTTTGGGCAACGACATCGAAACGATGTGGTCCGCCTTGAAAGAGGGCCAGTCGGGCGTCGGCCTGACAACGGTTTTCGATGCCAGCCGCTTTCCCACGCGGATCTCGGCCGAAATCAAGAACTGGGATATTGCCGCTTCCGGCGAAGATCCCAAGCTGTGGAGCGATCGCGCTCGGCACACTCGCTTTGCCGCGGGTGCTGCCCGGCAAGCGGTGAAGATGTCCGGCATTCAGGACGACAAAACACTCGACCCCACACGGTTCGGCGTTTATCTGGGTTGCGGTGAAGGAACGCAAGATTTTCTCGCCTTCTCGCGGATGCTCACCAGCGCTCTCACGCCCGAGGGTGTCGATCTGGCCAAGTTCATGCAGGTCGGGTTAGAAACGCTCAGTCCCGTGCAGGAGATCGAACAAGAGCCGAACATGCCGACCAGTCATCTGGCGGCCATGTTCAATGCCCAAGGACCGAACGCCAACTGCCTCACGGCATGTGCGGCCAGCAGTCAGGCCATGGGCGAAGCGACCGAGATCATCCGCCGCGGCGATGCCGACGCAATGATCTCCGGCGGCGCTCACAGCATGATTCATCCCTTCGGCGTGACGGGCTTCAACCTGCTCACCGCCCTTTCGACCAGTAACGATGCCCCGACCAAGGCGTCCCGCCCCTTCGACCGCCTCCGCGATGGCTTTGTGCTGGGCGAAGGGGGCGCGATTGTGATTCTCGAAGAACTCGAACATGCGAAGCGCCGCGGCGCGAAGATTCTGGGCGAGATCATGGGCTATGGCACGACCGCCGATGCCTATCGCATCACCGACATCCATCCCGAGGGACGCGGGG
>JAYTUF010000653.1:0-4872 GCA_043744755.1 Anatilimnocola sp. | reverse complement strand
CAAAGAAAGAGGCCTTCTTCAATTCCCCCCATTCGGCAAAATCACGCTAGCAAATCCCCGGAACCGGAATTAGCGTTTTCGGCACTAGCCTGCGGTTCCGAACGGGTACCAGCCACCGAACCGCAGGCTAGCGCCTGGCGGCTGATAAGTCCACTAGAGGCCCAATTGTCGAAATTCTTTAGCGAGGGCGTGCAGGTCCCACAATTCCACGCTGGCAGTGGTGCGACCGAGGATCGCCAGGAAGCGGCCGTCGGCAGTCAGCCGCAGGGCTTGGCAGGGCGAGGCCGTAGCGGGCAGCGAGCAGAAGAGAGTGTAGCTGCTTCCCTGTCGGCGCCAAAGTTTTAAGGCGCGATCGGTCGAGGCGGTGACGAGCGTTTGGCCATCGGGCGTGGCCGCGAGGGCGACGATTGCGAAGTCATCGGCGGCCAGATCGAAAAGAAAAACCCCGGCGGGAATGCTCAGGCCGCGGACCTTGCCATTGTCTCCGGCAACCAGTGCCAGACGAGCAGGCTCGCAGAGAGCGGCGGCCAACACTTCCTGGCCTGGACCCTGCCAAACAGCCAGCGAATTTCCCCTAACGGGATCGAGCCAGTGGATGTTGCCGTCGCGGGTGCCCACCAAGGTTCCTTCACGCCCCGCTTGCAAGCAGCGGACATTGCCGGCGCCGAACAGCAAGTGCTGCGGATTGTGCCAGCGGGTTTCAATCTCGCCCGCGGGCCAGTTCCAGGAACGGACCTCATCATCGACAACGCCCCACAAGCGATTGCCCTGGGGCGAACAGGCCAGGTGTTCAATCCGCTCTGTGCTATGGCGGCCGGCGGATTTGCTGGAGCGCCGATCCAGTTCGACATAATCGATGCGTTCAATTTCATAGGACCGAACCCGCGGCGACGCGCTGATTTGGATTTCGAATTCCGCTCCGTCGCCGAGCACCGCGGGTAACTGCAATGACCAGGTTTGGAACCTCTCGTGGGAGGTTCCCGTCAGCCAGTGCGGCGCGGAAAAACTCTGCAGCGGCTGGCCGGCAATTTCGACTGCCAGCTTCAAACCGGGTTCAAACGACTGATCGGCGTCTATTTTCAGTGTGATCAGCAATGTGGAAATCGGCTGGGCAGTTGGCTGCTTCCGCTTCTGCAGACCCGGAAGCAGATCTCCCTTCAAGCGCACCGCCGCGCCGTGGGGAATCACCTTGCGGGCAGAGACTAACTGTGCAGCGCTGGGTGATGTATGGGGCGAGGGCGGCTCAATTTCAGCCCGCAGTTCTCTAGTTGGCCCCTCGACGGCGATGATCTCGAACGCGACTGGCAGCCCGCTACCGGTGAGCGGCAGCACGCCGCCGCTCGTTAGTTGCGCTGAGCCGGCGTCGGTCCAGCGCGTCGTACCAAACAAGCTGCACCAGATCAGTTCGTTGTCAACGGGATTCCAGGCAATCTGGGAATTGCCCGGCGAGAAACGCAGCAGTTCAAACCCGCCAACTTGCTTGTGAATCAGCCGCGCCGACTCGGTATCGAAGGTGAGGAGAGTGGACTGATGAACTCCATTCGGTCCGCCCGCGGTGGCCGTGCAGGCGAGCGTGCGACCATCGGGCGAGAAGCGGATATCTTCGACATGATCGGCAGGCTGCGTCACGATTCGCCGAATGGCAGCTTCACTACTCGCTGCATTGCCCAGTCGCCAGAATTGCAATTCACGATCATTGGCCACGGCCAGCCAGCGCCGCTGCGGATCTAGGGCGACGTCTTGAAAATCGTGTCGTCCCAAATTGAGCCGCATCACTTGCCGGGCAGTGGCCACCTCAAACAGCCGAACGATGCCCACATCGTCGAAAGCCGAGACCAATTGGCCATCGCCGGAGATGGCCAGTTCACTCGCGACCGCTTCGTCACCAACGGTATCGTCCTGCAAGCGGCGAATCAGAAATCCGCCGGTGGTCTCATAGACGCGCAAGCCATGCTCCGACTCGCCGACCAGCAGTTGTCCCGCGGCGTCAGTGGCCAGGTCTCCTTCGGCTCCCTTGGGAAGTTGCGCCAAGGGTGAATACTGCTGCCGTGGCTGGAGCGCTTGGTCTAACATCCGCAGGTTGCCGCGGCCGTAGTGCTGCAGGAACAGTGCGTGGCCCTGAGAGGCCACGGCGAAGCTGCGGGGCTTTTCGGGCCACGGGCAGTCGTAGGCGGCGCTGTTGCGCCAGTCTTGCCAGCGCAGGAATTGATCGTCCTTCGTCAGCGCAAACAAGGCTTTGCCATCCGCGGCAAAGGCGAGCCGGGCCAGCTCACGATTTTTACTCACGGTCAAATGGTGGGGCGGCTGAGCGGTGTTGTGAAGGTCAAAAACGTAAACCGAGCCAAACCGCATGCCGACTGCTAGATAATGATTGTCACTGCTGAAGGCGAATTCGCGCACCCCTTCCTGCCACTTGGTTTCGCCTTCCAGCAATCGCGTAAAACTGCGGCCCACGTTCATGACCGTGAAAGTATGCTTCGGCTGGTGTGTGATCGCGTCATACACCACCACGCGACAACTGGTCGAACCTTTCAATTCGCCGACAGCGAGCAGATTGCCATCCGTGCTGTTGGCAATCCTTCCGATCAACAAGCCGGCGCTAAGTGTCGTATCTTTGTGGATATCGAATCCTGCAAGGCACTCCACAGCCAGCGTGCGCAGTTCAACTGGATCGGCCACCTCGCAGTCACTGGCGGCCGCGGAGCGGATTTCGGCGTGAGCCAACTGGGACCAGCCGGGGGATCGCTTCGTGACGATGGTTCGCGCGCGATTGACCCGCGCGAAATAGCGTTGGGTTTCCGCGCTCTTTTGCCGTTGAACCGCGAGTTCGTCCGCGTGTTGCCAACGGGCATAGACACTGGCGGTAGTCAGCAGCAGGCCAATCGCCACGAGCGTGGCCACCAACAAAAGTGCTTGCGAGGGATGCTTGCGGCCCCAACGCATCGTGTGCTGCACAAATCCTTGCGATTTCGCGCGGAGAGGCCGACCATCGAGATACCGCTGCAAATCCTCGGCCAGGTCCGCCGCCGATGCATAGCGCGCGGCGGGCGATTTTTCGAGGCACTTGAACGTGATGGCATCGAGTTCGCGCGGCAACTTGGGATTGAGCTTGCTCGGCGGCAACGGATCGCGGTTGAGAATGAACTCCACCGCCTCGGCGAATGTCGCGGCTTGAAACGGCGGCCGGCCGGTGATGGACTCGTACAGGATTACGCCCAGCGAGTAGACGTCGCTCGCGGCACCGATATCGCTCTTGCCGGCCGCTTGTTCCGGCGGCATGTAAGCGGGAGTACCCAGCACTTGCCCCGTCAACGTGGCCCGCAGCGCCGATTCTGATAATCGCCGAGCGAGGCCGAAATCCATCACATGGGGCTGATCATGTTGATCGAGCAGTATGTTGCTGGGCTTCAAGTCGCGATGAATCACGCCCTGCTCATGTGCGTGCTGGATGGCGTGGGCCAGACTGATGCTGAGTCGCGCTGCATCTTTTGGCGGCAGCGGACCGGCTTTGAGGCGCTCCGCCAGCGTGTTCCCTTCGATGTAAGCCATCGCCAGGTAATCAACGCCTGCGTGCTGTCCGACGTCGTAGATCGAAACGATGCCCGGATGTTGCAATTGGCCCGCCGAGAGCGCTTCACCGCGGAAGCGCTCGCGCAGTTCGGGATCGATGGCCGCATCAAACTGCGGCACCTTGAGGGCCACCTGCCGTTGCAGCTTGGGATCCCAGGCGAGAAACACGACGCCGAACCGGCCGCGGCCCAACTCGCGGCGAATCTCAAACCGTCCCAAGCGTTGCAGCACGGGGACCGGCGGTTCCAACTTCGGCTGCGGCCAGCGGGCTTCGAGGCGACCAATGCAGGCGGCAAAGTCCGCATCAGCGAGATCTGCCTCTTCACCCAACTCGTGGCGGGTCGATTGATCGGCAGCGGCGGTGTTATTCGACTTCATCGTCAGGTTTGCCAGTGAGGAGCGACTGCAACCGCTTGACCGCCCGCTGCCAGCACATGCGGGCGGCATCGGCGGTTCGCGCGGTTCGCTCCCCGATTTCCGCAAACGATAGTTTATCTCGATGCCGCATCTGAATCACGTCCCGGTAGTCGGCCGGCAATTGGGCCAAGGCTTGGTCCAGTTCCAGATCAGCGGCGGTCGCGTCTGCTGACTCTGCTTGTTCAACATCCCGCGCTGGGTCGAACAGATTCGCTTTCACATTTTGAACGAGGCTGGAGCGGCTGTCATCCAGCGAAATATCCGCCTCAATGCCCCGCCGCTTGCGGGCTTCAAACCGGCGGCGCAAGTCGGCGGCGTTGGCGCGGAGAATCGCTTCCAGCCAGCGGACCAAGTCGCCGACATCGCTTCCTTCGAACTTGGGAAAATCCCGATGGGCTTCCAAACAAGATTGCTGAACCAGGTCCGATTCACGGACCGTCGCCCGCAATTCGGAATCCAGTTCCTCGCGGGCGCACAGCAGCAAATAGGGATACAGCCGGCGAAACAATTGCTCGACCGCCTGCGAGTCGCCCGCGCTGGCTTGATGCAGCAACCGGACCAGCACGGCATCGTCGCCAAAGTTCGCGTCATCCGGCTCGCTCATGGGAAGCTGGCAATCGTCGAGAGAAGTTCCTAGGGGTGGGGAATTCTATACTTCGAGGTTGGAATGGGCCATGACCGGCACTTTGTAAACGTTGTAAACGTTGTAAACGTTGGTCCAGATGGTTTCCGTATGCTAACATGAGGATCGATGACTGCTCGACTTTCCGATGATCTGGTGTTGGAGTTGGGCGCAACCGGCCGCCCGCTCTCGTGCTAGCACCAGATATCTCGGGGTTTTGTTCGATCTATGGGTACGACTCCGAGAATTCAGCCCGATGCCGA
>JAYTUF010000652.1:0-4882 GCA_043744755.1 Anatilimnocola sp. | reverse complement strand
TCGGTTCCCTTAGCAGCCAGTCTAAACGATGGACGAAAGCGTTATTAGCCGCTAATCGCCAGTTCCCAGATCGGTGTCAAAGGCTTCGTAGATCAAGTCATTTTCGCGCGATTCGTGGTCGTGGAGGGCTTCGTCAAATCGCAGGAATTCGGGGCCGATCCAGAGGGCGAGCGTGGCAAGTTGCCCGTTGTGAAGCAGGCGTTCGGCCCGTTCGACGATGCTCGTCAGCGTCAGATACAACTGGCGGTGTTCGTTGCGAAGCGACTCAGCCGCGTAACTCAGCCGGGGGGCGACTTCGACGGGATCGTCGAAATAACCATAGGCCTCTTCGAGAGCGAAGTGCAAGGCGAGTTGATCGCGGAGTTGAGACAGCCACTCGACTAGGTGCCGGCATTGGGCCGGGGCGAGTGGGCGTTGGCAGCGATGGCGCATTTCGTCCAAACGCTGCCAGAGTTCCTGGTTGACTTCCTTGATTTCCTGCAGAAAGGCCGCATTGACGGTGACAGTGCGGGTTAGCAACACGCTGCTCATGGCAACCTCCTTCTTTCGCAGCGGCTCGAATGAACTCGCGGCGACAAATAGAGCCAAGCAGCGATTTGCCCTGACAAGAGCAGGCAAGCCGCAGACCCGGCCCAACCTCAAAAACATTGGCTTTCCGAAGCCAAAATACGCAAGTTTACGCCCTTGGAATTGCCCGCCTCTCCATTCCACCCCGGTGGTTTTAGTGGCGAATCACGAGTGCGATCCATCAAACGCAAATCTATTCTCATTAGCCCCGATCGTCAAACTTTTTCCCGTCAGAATTTTGGCGGACCGCTGCCACTTGGAATAGAGTCCAGGGGGCCGGCAGCTTATAGTCAAGAGCTTGAAGCCTGGCGGGCACCTCGTATTTTTTATCCCTTTTATTGCCCGCAAGATTGTCCACGTCTGGACCTGAGGAGCGAAACATGTTGCGTTGGATTTTTGAAACAAGCCCGCCTCACCAAGGCTGGCCACTCGGATTGGTCTTAATTTTCAGCATCGGCTGCGGGAATAAGCAATTAGAAGACCTGGCGGCGAAAGCCAAGCAGCAAGTGAACGACGTGCAAAAGAGCGTGCAACAGATGCCGAGCGCCGTCGCGGCGGTGACCGCCGGCGAGATCAAACTCACGCTTGATGGGCCCGTGAACTCGTCAACCTGCTCCGCGCGGTTCACGCCGCCGAAGGATGGCCGCAACGGCTTGTTCCAAATCGGCACCTCGGTGGCGACGGGTCCGCAGAGTTTTCCCGCAGTTTATCTGCATGCTCCAACCGACGCATCCAGCTTGCAAGCGCTGGTTGGCAAGACAGTTTATGGGGAGCTATTCATCGCCAAGAGCGAGAGCCAGGGGCACTATCAATCTGCGGGTGATAAGCCGTTGGCGGTGCAGATTGTCAAGGTCGAAAACAATGTGGTGACTTGTCAACTCCAGAATGCGGAGGTGACGGGCCTCGATCAACCCCAGACCTTACCGGTCTCCGGGACGCTGGTCGGAGCGGTGCGTCCCTAGCTTCGCATCAATACCTTACATTCTGGATCCAATGTTATGAATAAACTATTTGTCTTTGTTTTATTGTCAACGATAACTTACTTGGCTAGTTCTTCCGCATTGCTGGCGAATCCCTCGACCAAGGATCCTGAAGCGCTGCTGCGCATTCGGGCTGCCGAGAAAGTGGCGGGAGATTATCTGGTTACGGACTACGATGCGATCTCCAAGCGCTATCGGCAAGCGCAGGCCGACAACGATGAGTTGTGGAAGAAATACGAAGCCCAGAAGCTGACGATCGGCGATGCCCGCCAGGTGGGACCGCTGGTGCTGTTACAGGCGGCGCTGCGGCGGGAAGCGGAATTTCTCAAGCTGCGCGGGGAGGCGAGTGGCTGGGACCTGTCGTTGCGCGTGGCCGAACTGGACAGCCGTCTGCTCAAGATGGTTCGCGCCATGCTCAAGCTGCCCGGCATCAACTTGAATGCCCTGCTCGAGCAAGTGAAGAAGGCCAACGCCGCTGGAACCAAGCGGTTGCCGCAAATCCAGGCTTTGATTCAGAAGCAGCAGTTCTGTCAGGCCGAGGGAGAGACCTATGAGATCATTGACGACATGATGCGGAACGCTATCTGGTTTCCCGATACCGATTTGTCCGGACTCTTCAATCCGTTCAACGCTCCGCTCACTTCGGCCGCAGAGGTTCGCCGGGCCAAGGCGCTCGCGGAACTGCAAGCCATCGTTGACCAGGGGCCCGATTTCGCCAAATTGCGAGGCGAGCTGGCACAGGCAGCTGCCGCGATTGGCAGCACCGGGCAAGCTACGTGGGAAGGTCAATCGCTGGCCGGACCGGAACTGCTCACGGCCTGGCACACTGGCTGGCCCAAGCTGCAAGCCGCGGCGCAGCGCACGGTGATGGCCCAATGGACGCTGGAGCAGATCGGCTCGACGACGAACGAAAAGCACCAAGCGCTGATCATGTCCCAATCGCAGTTTGCCAGCGGTTTGTCCGCTGCCTTGGCGGCCATCGTGCAAGCGGATGCGATGCGAACCAGTGGCCCGGAAGCTGCCGCTCTCTACAATCGCTACGTATCTGCCGCTGCGGTTCTATGCGCCGTCGGCCCCCGGCAGAACCTGCAAACGGCCCTTGATCCCGCACTGACCGCACTAGCCGCCAAGGGCGGCTTGGACAAGGATGTTGAGGCCTATCGCGCTGCCACCAGCCCGGTCCTAGCCTGGAAGCGATTTTTTGCGCGAGCCAAAGCGAAATCGCTCGCCGCTACTCAAACTCCCGTGCATGATTGGTGCTCGAAAGTCTTTGGACCTCCGCACCAGCTGGAAACGATCATGCCCGAACCTGGTTCCAATATCAGCCGGGCTAAAATAGCGAGTACGCCCAATCGCGTCTTGCCCGCGGTCCTGCCGGCTGGTCCACCAGCCCTGATTGTGGTCAACGATGTGGTGCCCGTGAGTGCTGCCGGTGGCCGGTGGGTGGCCCGTTTTCAACGCCGGGTTTTTGCCCTGGTCGCCCCGCCGCCGCCTGCTGCTTGGAAAGCGGCCGTCGATCAATTGGAGCAGCAGTTGCTCGTCTCGCCTCAATCCTCGCCCTTATCCCTCGATGCCGCAACCACGCTGACGGGCGCCAGGCTGGGGGTGTTCGAAGCGGTCGGAGGTCCGGTCGAGCTAGTGACCCTCGAGCCGCTTTTGACGCGCTTTGTCACCTTGCCCGCTGAGGCCGGTACCCTGTTGCCGCTGGGCGCGTTGCCGAGCGAACCGAACGTCAACACCGGAGAATCGCAGCAGAGCATGTTCCTGAGCGTGCGCTGCGATATCCTGCAGCCGCAATGGCTGCAGCATGAGTGTTTTGTGCTCAGGCCGTAGCTGCCGAACCAACTACAACTCGCCATCGTCGTCGCTCTCGGGCGGCGTGGCGAGATTGGTGGGATTGATCGTGGCGAGCAAGTTAGCCTCAATCGTCTGGCAGAAGCGTTCCAGCGGCAGATCGTTTTCGTCGAACCCGAACGGGTCTTCAATCTCCACGCCGATCTCTTCAATCCCAAAGAAGACGAAGGCCACCAAAAACGTCCCCCCGACGGTCCACCAGTGCAGCGGCTCCACGAGCGCAAAGGGGAGCGTGAAGCAATACAGGATCAGCGCCCGCCGCAGATGCACCATGTAGGCGAAGGGGATCGGAGTGCGATGAATACGCTCGCAGCCGCCGATGTAGTCGATCAGTAAATTGACGTTCTGATCCATCATCGCCAGCGTGTAATCGCTGATGAGCCCGTTGTCTCGCGCCGCGACCAGCAATTGGGTCATCTTCCGGGTAACGGCGAGCGGCAAATGCTGCGCGGCGAGCACTTCCTGCACTTCTGCAGGCGGGAGGTCTTTGCTGCTAGGCGCGAGCGTGCGCGTGCCTCGCAATGACGCCATGGCTGCATAGGGGAAGGATGCCGTCCACAGCACCAGCTCTCGCTGCAGCTCGCGCTGTTGCGCGAACAGGGAAGTGATCTGGCGAGCGAGGTTGCGACACTCGTTCACCATGCCGCCCCACAGTTTGCGTCCTTCCCAAAAGCGGTCGTAGGAAGAATTCGTACGAAACACAAGCAGCAGGCCGAGTGCCGTGCCCACCAGAGTATGCACCGTGGTTGGAACGGCCAGTGAGAACCCCTTGATGTTTCGCGAGAGGATTTCATGGGCGGCCGTGACCGCGAGCGACCAGGCCACGCAGGTCGCCACTCGCCACATAATCTCCGGCAGCATCGAGCCGCGGATATCAAACAGGTGCGAAAGCCAGTCGTGCGGATTGTATTTGATCATGAACCCGGGCTGCCAAAACCGTTCGCTATCGCTGAAACAAAAACTCGCTGCTGTTCAGTAGCGCCCAGGCGAGTTCGCGGCTGCCATGTTTTTCCACCAACAATTTGCCCGTCACAAATTCAGCGGAGACCGGTTCGCGACCCAGGGCGTGCAAATAGAGTTCGCTCACTTGCCGCTCACTGGAACTTGGCGCGGCGCGCGTCGCTTGTTCCGCAAGGCCTGCCGCTTGCCGCAGCACGAATGAGTCGTTCATCAAGCCGAGCGCTTGTAGCGGTGTCACCGTCTCTTGCCGTTTCGGTGTGGCAAGCGACGGAGCCGGGCAATCGAGCGCCGTGAGGAGCGGTTGCCGGCCCGTGAGCACGACCGCCCGATACACGGTGCGGCGTTGAAACTCAGGCCGATCCTGATCGTGCAAATGATAAAAGTGCGTATTGAAGACGGTCACGGTGAAGGGCTTGAAGCTGGGTCCACCTTGCTGACGATTCAACTGTCCGCTGACGGCGAGCATGGCATCGCGGACGATCTCGGCTTCCAAACGCCGCGTGGGGAACCGCCACAGCAGG
>JAYTUF010000651.1:0-4892 GCA_043744755.1 Anatilimnocola sp. | reverse complement strand
GAGGTCAACTTTTGAAAGTTACCGCCGAACCGAAGTTCGCCGTCGATGCCAACGGCACGATTGCGCAAAACGGTGAATTCACCGCCGCGGCCGACGCGAATCACGTCGCTGCCTATGTCACGGCTTCGGTCGGAGAAGTGAAAGCGCGGGCCCGCGTTCGCATTGTGCCGCCGCTCCCTTGGAAGTTCGATATGGAAGGATTAAATGACGCGCCCATCACGTGGGTCGGCGTGCGGTATCGTCATCAGATTCGCAAGGTCGAGGGGAACACCCTGCTGGCCAAAGTGACCACCATTCCCAAGGGGACGCGGAGCCGGGCTTCGCTGGGGCATGCGGATCTGCACGATTACACCATCCAGGCCGATATGCTGCCGTTTGAAACCAACGATAAACAGCCTGACATGGGGCTGATCGCCCAGGGTTACACGTTTGAGGTTTCAGGCGAGCGGAACGTGCTGGTCATCAACAGTTGGATCTCACATGACAAGCGGCACTTCACCAGCAAGCCGTTCAAGATGGAGCCTGGTTCGTGGTACACACTCAAGTTGCAAACCGCGAACGTGGACGGCAAAGCCCTGGTTAAGGCCAAGGTTTGGAAGAAGGCCGACAAGGAACCGGAAGCCTGGTCACTAGAACTGACCGACCCGCAGCCCAATAAAGTCGGCGCGCCGGGCCTGTTCGGCAACGCGACCAACGCGGAAATCTTTATCGATAACGTGCTGGTGACACCCAATTCGTAGCCCCATAGTACGCAGCTATCGCTGCCTGCAAGGGACATTTACCCTTGACGATCCGGGGGGAGTCGGCGGATACTTGTTGAAACAACTATTGCCTCGCACTGAGACCGATTTGAGCGCGAGCGAACTTTGTTAGGGAGAGAATTATCATGCAACGGACGAATGCCATTCTGGCGATTTTCACGAGCCTGATCCTGGGAATGGCGGCTGCCACGTTCCTGCCCGGTTGCCAGCCGGCGAATCCCGGACCAGCGTTAACGACCGATGGTGACGGCAAATCGACGGAGGTGCCGAATATCGAAGTTCCCACCGAACCGGTGAAGCCTCCTGTCGTTTCACCACCGGCCATCAAGCCTGAAGTGCCAACTCCAGTTGAACCAAAACCGGCTGATCCCGTGCCCGAAGAGGCCAAGCCCGCTGATAAGCCAACCGCCGAGCAAGTCGCGCTCGCCCCCAGCAAGCCGGGCGGCGATCCCAAGCAGATCACCCAGAATCCCGTTCTCAAGCCCGGTGATTGGGGTCAATGGGGCGGCAATTCGCTGCGCAACAACGTGCCGGCCGTGAATGGCGCTCCGCTGGCCTTCGCGCCAGGCGGTTTCGACCGCAAAACCGGCACCTGGAAAAAGGACAAAGCCAAGAACATCAAGTGGGTCGCGGCGCTCGGCAGCCAGACTTATGGCAACACGGTCGTCGGCGCGGGCAAGGTGCTGCTCGGCACCAACAACAGCAACGGCTACAACAAGCGCTATCCGGGGGACACCGATCTGGGCTGCCTCGTCTGCTTCGACGAACAGACGGGCAAGTTCCTCTGGCAACACAGCAGCGAAAAGCTCCACACAGGCCGCGTACATGACTGGCCCTTGATGGGCATCTGCTGCTCGCCGCTGATTGAAGGAAATCGATTGTGGTTTGTCACCAGCCGGGGTGAGGTCCGCTGCCTCGATACTGAAGGTTATTACGACGGCGTGGACGATGGCCCGGAGAAGAACGAACCGGTCCGATTGTTTGATGTCTCGCGGGCCGATGTCGCCGCTGAAGATCAACTCGGCGCCATCCTAGCCGATCTGGAAAAGGGAGTGCTCTCGGCGGACATTCGCAAGCACTTCACCGCCGCCGGCGCGGCATTGGAAGAAGGGGCGATTGAACTGAAGGCCGACGACAAGGTCAAAGCTCCGGTCAAGAAGTGGAACTTCAAAGCCAAGTCGAACGGCGTGGAACGAGTTTTCTATGCTACTTTGGCTGGCCCGAAGCTGAGCGTGTTTCGCATCACAACGGCCGACGATAAGGAAGAAGCCGACACGATCTGGGTCTATGACATGATGCGGCAACTGGGCACGTCGCAGCACAACATGTGCAGTTGCTCGGTGACATCTTGGGGCGATCTGCTGTTTGTGAACACGAGCAACGGCGTGGACGAACCGCACATTCAGATTCCCGCTCCCGATGCCCCCAGCTTCATCTGCATGGACAAGAACACGGGCGAAGTCTATTGGACCGACAACAGCCCCCGCGACATGATTCTGCATGGCCAATGGTCGTCCCCCGCCGTCGCCATGATCGGCGGCGTGCCGCAGGTGATCTTCGGCGGCGGCGATGCCTGGATGTACAGCTTCAAAGCCGACAAGGGAAAGGACGGCAAGCCAGAATTGCTCTGGAAGTTCGACAGCAATCCAAAGGACAGCATTCTGGAACTGGGCGGCCGCGGCACCCGCAACGACATCATCAGCACGCCCGTTGTGTACGACAACAAGGTTTACTTTGCCACGGGGCAAGACCCCGAGCATGGCGAAGGGTTGGGCATTTTCTGGTGCATCGATCCGACGAAGCGGGGCGACATCAGTCCCGATCTCGTCAAGAACCGCGACCCCGCGAAGAACCCCGTCGCGCGCAAGCGCGTAAAAGCCGCGGAGGTAGAAGAAGGGGATGTGATCGAACCCAATCCCAACTCGGGCGTGGTTTGGAAATACACTGAATACGACGTGGATGGCAATGGCGAGATCGACGACTTCATGGAAAAGTTCCACCGCTGTATCAGCACCGCGGTGATCAAGAACGACCTGGTGTTCCTGCCTGATTTCAGCGGCTTGTTCCACTGTATCGATGCCAAGAGCGGCAAGGTCCACTGGACCCATGACATGCTGGCCGGGGCCTGGGGTTCGGCGATGATTGCCGGCGACACGGTCTATGTCGGCGATGAAGACGGCGACATTTTGGTCTTCAACGTCACCAAAGAGGCCCACGCTCCCATCGCCGAGATCAACATGCTGAACTCGGTCTATAGCACCCCGATCATCGCTAATGGCGTGCTCTTTATCGCGAACAAGGATCACATCTTCGCGATTCAAGAACCGGCCGGTGCCGCGGAATAGCCGTGGGGCAAGTCTCCGACTTGCCAGTGCCGCAAAACAATATCCAAACCAGCTTCCTGGCAAGTTAGAAACGGGTGTAACCCGCGCTCCGCGTTGGGTTAGGCGGCCTGGTGGTACAAGTTATTTTGTTCCGCGCGGATGCGGAACTGCACGAACGGTTGCCAGTCGCCGGCCAGTTTGGTGGTGCGGAGCCGGAGCATGGCTTGCGCGCCTTCGACGGTCCAGCGCATGCCCGAGAGTTCCATGCGGTCGCGGACGACGTGCCGGCAGCCGCCTTCGATGACGCCGCTGCCGATTGGGTAGCCCGCTTTAATGTACTCGCCGTAGCGCATGTACTGCTTGTTGTGATCGAAGAAGCCGAGGATGGTTTCGAGTTGCTTCTTTTTCGCTCCCTGCAGCGGCTTGGCGAATCGGCGGAACACGCCGATCACCGAGCCGATGTGGCCTTCGAGCATCATGCCCAGATACTTCCCGACGAACTGTTCCGCCTCGACGCTCGACTCGGCGTGAAAGCAATGTGCGGCCTCCCACAGCCGTTCCATGACATGGAGAATATCCAGAATGCCGATTGCGCCAGGCAACTGTCGTCGCTGACAAAACCACAGCGATTGCTGCCCGTCCATCAGGCACACCACCGGTTTTTTCTGCTCTGGATTGCGGGCCTGCACTTCGCTCGCCAGCCAATCGAACAAGCGCGGCTGGCCGGGCGAAACCTGTTCGTTCAGGATCGTGTTCATTTCCGCGCGGTAGCGTTTGTGCTGCGGCGCCGGTCGTTTTTCCTGCTTCGCTTGGCGCCGGAATTCGTCCAGGATGTCTTGCGGCTTGCGGACGAAACGATCCACGGTATACGCCACGCCCAGATAGGCCATTTGCTTGCGGCTTTTGGGTGTTCCTCGGCCGCCGCGTTTGGTCGTTTTCTGATAGGCGGGTGGCGTGCGCCGCTCGCGCTTCTTCTTGCCCAGCTGTTGTTCGTTGCGCTCGTCTTGGCTCTGCCGCATCGGCACGCCCTTGCCATCGGCACTGACCACGATGATCTCTCCTTCTTCATCGGGCGGCGGCGGCGCAGCTGATTCCCAGTAGGGAAGCGCGTGCTCGGCCATGCGCTGGTTCATGTGCTCCAGCGCACGCACCGTGACGTCGAGGCCCAGCAGTTCTTTCAAGATGTCCCGCGCCTCGTCATAAGGCTGATTCGTGGTCAGACGCTGCGACCACTCTTCCAAGACATACGATTGCTGGCCTGCCGGCAGACCCAGTCGCTCGTCCGTGGGCACATACTCGGCCGCCTGCTTCGCGCGTGTCTGATAGATGTAGCGGGCAATTTCCAGACAGCCGAAGATGCTGTGGTACGGCCGCACATGTAGCCGGGGCGAACGCTTCAGCTCGCGTTCATTGCGTGAAACCGTGGGCCCCTCGTCGCCATCGCCCGCAGCCTCTATATAATTTTTCACCAGACTCAACCCGAACTCAATTAAACGCTGGTGCAGACCGCGCTCGACTTCATCCACTCTCTTCCGTTCCCGCAAACACTCGTCGAGGAACTCCATAATCGGCTGCAACGCCTGACTCAACTTCGCAAAATCAAATTCTGGTAACATGACTTGGGGCCTCCGTGAAAAACGAGAATTGTTTATTTCCACAACTTTCGTTTGACCACGCGAGGCCCTCTTTTGCCATAAGCTAGCGACTCTTTCCCGCTAGCTTGCCCTCTCCAAACCAATCATCACAAAAAGCCCTCTCGAACACCCCGCGGAGCGCGGGTTACACCCGTTGGAAACTTGCCCCACGG
>JAYTUF010000650.1:0-4898 GCA_043744755.1 Anatilimnocola sp. | reverse complement strand
ACCCACCCAAGAACCCCAAGCTCGCTGCCAAGGAAAACCAGGAACGCGAACCATTTCCTGTGCTCGAATGTCCCCGCGTCAATTCTTGCATCAAGAATGCCATTGAATCGTACCCCTCGGAATAAAATCAACGCAGAGCTAACGTCCCGCCAACTCGCAACAACGAGAAATTGCCGTGTTCAAGATCAATCCGTTCGATGAATTTGCAACTCTCATTGCCTCGGGCGTCAACCGACGATCCGCCATGCTGGAATTCGGCCGTCTCATCGCTGGTGCCGCAGGTCTTGGAGCTTTTTTCGGGCGACCGCCCTCCGGCCATTCCGAGGAGGCCAAAGGTGAAGGACGTCCCCTTCTCCCCAGTCCCGTTTTTGATTGGATGAAAGACACTTCGTTGCGCTGCAGATTCGCAACGACACCCACACGGATTGCAGCGGGACTTGATGCGTGCGTTGGTCGCGTCTACTGCGAAGACAAGCGAACCGGCGCGGTTGTGAAACGCGGCACACAAATCTGCGCTGTCGAGGGTAAGAAGTGTCCGGATCTGGCCGCGTGTGCGGATCCCAAAAACGAAATTCGAGTGGTAGCGATATATGCAGCAGAGCCCGCCGATCCGAAGCCGGACGACCTGTTGCGAGTGGATATTCACGGTCGCGAGTGCCGCTACGACACGGATGTTCCTCAAGCCGTGTGGATCGAACTTAAGAATAAAAAAGAAATGTTGGGGATTTGCGCAACTCCCATCATTTGCAAGAATTCAAACGAAAAGTTGCCCAGCGTCGCTGTCTGCGAAGCGATTACTCCACCCAAGAACCCCAAGCTCGCTGCCAAGGAAAACCAGGAACGCGAACCGTTTCCTGTGCTCGAATGTCCCCGCGTCAATTCTTGCATCAAGAATGCCATTGAATCGTACCCCTCGGAATAGGATCTGCGGAATTCGGACTGTGCTGAATCGACAATTTGCAGCGGCTGGCGCGTAGCCGACGGGCCATCCTATCTGATGCCGGGATTGCGTCCGCAGCCGCGAACCTTGGTCGTCGCAAACGGGTGACTAACGATGCGTTGGGGAGTCTATGTTTGAATCGTCGTTGGTGGTCACCCTAGGAGGGCTGTTACTGCTGCCCCTGATTGTCGCCTTTTGGCTGGCTTGGCAGTTGATGTTTCAGAACGGGCGGCTGCTGTTGCGAATCTCCCTGCTTGAGTCCCAGGTCGGGCAACTTACAAGCCAACTACCTCTTGCGAATTTGGGACCAGCGGTCGGCGACCCCGCACCCGATTTTTCGCTGGTTGACATGACGGGTGTTTCACGTCAATTAGGTGACTTCTCGAATCGAGGCGTGCTGCTGATTTTTTTTGAGCCGCAGTGTGATTACTGCCTGGAATTGGCGCCTCAATTGAGTCCGCTCGCCACTCGCTCAGCGCCCGACCAACCGCTGTTGGTTCTCGTCGCGGGAGGGACACCCCATGAAATGGAGCAACTTGCCGCTGAGTTCGACTTCAAATTTCCAGTGCTCCTCAAAGGCGAAAGCGATGTGGCTGAGCAGTACCATGTTCGAGGAACGCCGACGGCCTATTTGATCGACGAGCAGGGACGCATCGCCGCCGGTCCCGCCGTAGGAGCTGTCAGCATCATCGCCCTCTTGGGAGCCGAAGTCGTACCAGATGCGCGCGTCGCCGATCAGAGGAACGAATCGTCGCTTCCGCCGAGTCTCGCCCGCCTTGCGTGGAACGTGGGGGGCGCGCTCGCTGACTTCGTCGAAGATGGTTTCGCCACGGTTGATAAGACCGAATATCGCCGTCGCCTGGAAGTTTGTGACAGCTGTGATCGTCGCCGCGGGAACCAGTGTCTGGAATGCGGGTGCTTTCTTAAACTAAAGGCCGGTGGTCGCGCATTCGCCTGCCCATTGGGCAAATGGATCGATCCATTGGCTGTTGCCGAAGCGAGGAAATAAACGCTCCAAAGTCAACAGTCTCTGCAGGGCGGTGTGGCTTTTTTTCGCGATAGCGATAACACGGCTGATGTACCTGCAAGCGGTCCCTTATTGCGCGACTTGCATTTCGTTCCGCGCGCTGTTCCGCGGCTGTACCAGGCGTGACCTACGCGACTGAGGGGCTGCGAGTCATGGAATGACTCGCCTACAATGTTCCCATGACCAAAACCGCCCTCGCCATTGCTGCTCATCCTGATGACATCGAATTCTTGATGGCGGGGACGCTGTTGCGGCTGCGTGAGGCTGGGTATGAGATTCACTACTGGAATCTAGCCAACGGCTGCTGCGGCACGACGCAGTACGATGCGAACACGATTGCTGCGATGCGTCGGCAGGAGGGAATGAACGCGGCGGCGGCGATGGGAGCGGTGTTTCATAAGAGCATTTGCGATGACCTGGCGATCTTCTACGACCGGCCCACTCTCGCGCAGGTCGCTGCGGTGATTCGCGAAGTGGCGCCGACGATTGTGCTCACGCATTCACCCTCGGACTACATGGAAGATCACACCAACGCCTGTCGCCTGGCCGTGACCGCAGCCTTCACGCGTGGGATGCCAAACTTTCCAACCGATCCGCCGCGGGAACCTCGGCCCGGCAAGGTGACCGTCTATCATGCCCAGCCTTATTCGCATCGCGATCCGTTGGGGAACCTGGTTGAGCCGAAGTTGATGGTCGATGTGACGAGCCTGCAGGAGCAAAAGCGGCAACTGCTGGCGCTGCACGTCAGCCAGAAGGCCTGGCTGGATGAGAGTCAGGGGCTGGATTCCTATCTTGATACGCTCTCGTCCCTCGATGCCGAAGTGGGCCGCATGTCGTGCGTGTTCGAGTATGCTGAAGGCTGGCGACGGCATTTGCACCTTGGCTTTTGCGACGCCGACGACGATCCGCTGCGTGAAGCCCTCGCCGGGCACGTGCTGGTCGCCGCAGTCCCTTCGCCTCAACCGCCCACTGCTGAATTCTGACGCTGAAGTATGACGCTTGCCATGTTCGACGATATCTGCCGCGACTTCGATACTGCGCTGCTGGCCTGCCGCGAGTTGTATGTCAGTTCAGCCCAGCAATGTTTGGAACAATGCCCACACCTCGTGCCGGGAGAACCCAAAGCGTATGTCGAACTGCTCGATAATCTGCATCGCGGCCTGCTGCTGAAAGTCTTTGCCGCCGTCGCGACCAGCGATCTGATCTGCTCGGCCGCGGAACAAATGCTGGCTGCTCGATTGCTGACTCATGCTTGGGAAGAGCCCGTGACCGGCGAACGAGTGCGCGAAGTGCTGCCGCAGGTCATGTCACAGGCCGGTTCGCTCAGTTGGTATAGCCTGGTGCGCCCTTTCGACGTGATGCCGCCCCTGCAGCAACGCGTGGGGGAGCTCGAAACCATCGTGATGCGCGTCGCCAATCTCACTGCCAAAGCCGATGGCCACGTTTCGCCGGTGGAAGCAGGAATCCTGCGCACGATTCAAGGCGAAATTGATCGGCACTTGAAGCTGATGCCGCTGGATGACGAACCGTCCAGTGATAGTCGTTCTGCAAGCTCCGCGCAAGCCAGGATTCGCGAAACAATCTCGCAGCCGATCATTGTTTCCGCCACACCTTCCAAAACAAGTTCGCTCAAGTCCGCGGAACCGGAACCAGAACTGACCCCACAAGAAAAGATCGCCGCCACACTGGCAGAACTTGATGCGCTCACCGGCCTTGCATCCATCAAAGGGGAAGTTCGCACGCTGGTCAATGTTCTGCAATTACAGCGGCAGCGGCAGGAACTGGGGCTGCCGCAAACGCCCCTCAGTTTGCACCTGGTCTTTCGCGGCAATCCCGGCACCGGCAAGACGACCGTCGCGCGGATCATCGGCCGCATTTATTCCGCGCTGGGCCTGTTGGAGAAAGGGCACCTGGTCGAAGTGGACCGCAGCGCACTTGTCGCGGAGTTCGCCGGCCAAACGGGACCCAAGACGCATCGCAAGATTGACGAAGCGCTGGGGGGCCTGCTGTTTGTGGACGAAGCGTACAGTCTGGTCGCGGAAGGACGTGAAGACCCGTATGGTCACGAAGCCGTGCAGGCGCTGCTGAAACGGATGGAAGACGATCGCCAACGGCTGGCGGTGATTCTCGCGGGCTATCCGGAGCCGCTGAACAATTTGCTGACTAGCAATCCGGGTCTCTCCTCGAGATTCAGCACGCAACTCACGTTCGATGATTATGAGCCGGGTGAACTCGGCCAGATTTTTCGTTCGCTGTGTCAGCAGAATCAATACCAGGTCGTCGGCCCGGCCCAAGCGCGGTTGCTCCTCTCACTGGCCTGGCTGCACAAACGGCGAGACGAACATTTCGGCAACGGGCGACTCGTGCGCAACATGTTCGAGCAATCGATTCGCCGCCTGGCGAACCGCGTCGCGGGCATCGCGCCGCTGACCAAAGAGTTGCTCACGACCTTTGAAGCCGATGACATCGCCTTACACGGTGTGCCCGAAGCGGCCGTTCAATACGCGACCGACGATCCGCCGCGCGTGCAAATCATCTGCCCGCAGTGTGCCGCGCCCGTGAAAGCCCTCGCCACCTGGCTAGAGAAAACCGTCCGCTGCCCCAAATGCTCCGCCCGCTTCATTGCGCAGTGGGGAGAACCAATTGAAGAGTGAGGCTCGGACGTTCCATCCGTTAGGCTACGAGGTTGATGCCTCGTTTGGAACCTTTCACCGAATAAATCAGACAAATTGAATCGCGAGGTTGTACCAAATGTTCGGTTTAAAGACCTTCGCAAGAGGTCGCGGCCCATACGCTGGAATAGTCGTTCCAACTCCGCTGACTCTGAATTGAGGCCTGCTCCAGTTGATATCCACTGTTAATGCAGTGACCGCCTGCCGCGGGGCTCGCTGAAGGAACCGAAACTCGTGGTCCCACTCCAGTAGTAAATTC
>JAYTUF010000649.1:0-4899 GCA_043744755.1 Anatilimnocola sp. | reverse complement strand
AACTGCTTCAATAGCAATCGACGGGCCAAAGCACAATTAGCATCCCGGAAATGGCTGACTCCAGTTTGGCCAACGGCCTTATTCGTTATGCTATAATCAGTTGCGCCTCCGCCGGCGAATCTGGTTCGGTGCCGCAAGGAACGCTGACCCAGCGATTTTGTCGCGGAGGCACGCATGTTGGTCGCAGCCGGCGCAATGGAAGAGGGCGTTGCTTGGGCTGCGTCAGCGCCTAAAATGCAGTTCTGTCATTGCAATCGTTTTAAAGTGTTTTCGGCTTCCTGTGGAATCCCATGACCGCACCCGCCCCCGCTGAAGGAACTGAAGGCGTCCACGAAGCCGCCCGCCGCGACAAGCTGCGCAAGTTGATCGATTTGGGGATCGATCCCTGGGGGCAGCGGTTCGATGACCGCACCATGATCGGCGACATCCGCGCCCGCACCAGCGAAATTGCCTTTCACAAAGAAACGGGCGAAACGGTCACAATCCCCGCGCGCGAGATTCAACCCGAGTTGGACTTCCGCAAATGGCTGGGCGAGCAAGGCAAGGGTGAATTGAAGGGGCCGAAGGTTCGCGCCGCGGGACGCATCATGCTCCAGCGCGATGCCGGCAAGTTGCGGTTCGTCGATCTGCAAGATTGGACAGGCCGGGTGCAATTGCTCGTCGGCCGATCGCAGGTTGGTGAAGAGAGTTGGGCGCTGGCCGAATGCTGCGACCTGGGTGATCTTGTAGGCGTGGATGGCGAACTGCGCTATACGAAACTGGGTGAACTGACGATCTTCGCTGAGAAGCTGCACTTCCTCTCAAAATGCGTTTTGCCACCGCCCGATAAGCATGCGGGGTTAGCCGATTCCGAGTTGCGGCACCGGATGCGATATCTCGACCTGGCCTATACCGAAGGTGTGTTGCCGCGGTTCTTGAGCCGCACCAAAGTGGTCGCTTCGATCCGCCGCACGCTCAATGAGCAAGGCTATTGCGAAATTGAAGGGCCTACGCTGCACACGATCGCGGGCGGCGCCGCGGCCCGTCCTTTCAAGACGCATCACAACACGCTGGATATGCAACTGGTCCTGCGGATCGCGCTGGAACTTCATCTCAAGCGCTTGCTCGTCGGCGGCATGGAGCGCGTCTATGAGCTGGGACGTGTCTATCGCAACGAAGGGATCAGCCCCAAGCATAATCCCGAGTTCACGATGCTCGAGGTCTATCAGGCCTATGGCAACTACGAAACGATGATGGACCTGACCGAAGCCATCTTATGCAACGCCATCCGCGTGCTGGATGGCAACTTCATCCGGCCGTGGGGCGACAAGCAAATCGATTTCACGCCGCCGTTTCAGCGTCGCACTTATGATGATCTGTTCCGCGAATGCACGGGCATCGATCCGCAGGATGCTGTGGCGATCAAGGCCCTCGCCGACAAGATCGGCTTTGAGACTGCAAATAAGCATCCCGATGTGATCAAGAGCGAAGTCTTTGAAGAGAAAGTGGAAGACGCGCTGATCGGCCCAATCTTCGTCACCGATTATCCGGCCAGCATTTGCCCGCTCACCAAACGCAAGACGAGTAATCCACAGGTGGCCGAGCGGTTCGAGCTGTTCGTGCATGGCATGGAAGTAGCCAATGCGTATACCGAACTGAACGACCCCGACTTGCAAGAGCAACTCTTCCGCACGCAACTCGCCGGTCAGGCCACTGAAGACAGCATGGCCCAGATGGATACCGATTTCGTCCGCGCCCTCAAGCACGCCATGCCCCCCGCCGGCGGCCTGGGCATCGGCATCGACCGCCTGATAATGCTGCTGACCAATACGCAATCCATCCGCGACGTGATCCTGTTCCCGTTGCTGCGGCCGGAATAATCCGTGGCAGCAGACCTCCAGGTCTGCTCGTGCAAATGATTCAATCAACCGCTCACGAGACTCACACCATGGCCAAGAAAAAGTCGGACAAGAAACAGAAGCTCAAAGACGAACGCATCGTCTTGCGGACTGGCGAGGCCCTGGTCGAAGGGGAGCCGGCGTATTCAGCGGCGGAGCCGGAGGTTGTGATTGGCGAGCTCGATGGCCCGGTCGGTTACGCAATTGCGAACCTGATCGGCGATCAGGTGAAGGGTCACACGAAGGTTTTCGCCATTCTCAACAGCGATGTGCAAATCCGTCCGGTAACGTTGATGGTCAGCAAAGTGACCGTCAAGAAATCAAAATACACCAACATCCTGATGGGCACGGTGCAGGCCGCCATCGCAAACGGCGTGCTCGATGCCGTGCGGTCCGGTGATTTACCGAAGCACAAAGTCAACGAGCTCGGCATCATTGTTTCCGTCTGGCTCGATCCCTCGATCGTCGATGAACCAAACGTCGATTTCGAACTCCTCTTTCGCACCAACCGCGCAGCCACCGCCAAGGCCATCGGCAAAGCGATGCGCCATGAACCGGGCATCGATTGGCTGCTGGAGAATCAAGACAAGGTGCAGCATTACTATCATGGGTTGGCGATGGAAGGGAAGTTGGAGTGAGAGTGGGACGAGGCGAGGGGGAGACAAGGTGACAAGGTGACAAGGTGACAAGGTGACAAGGTGACAAAGAGACGAGGAGACCATTTTGCTCTCGTCCCATTTAGCCTCGCCGGGTCTAATAACGGTCTAACGGTCAGGGGCAATGATCCTGCTAAAGGAGTTGGCTGTGAATGATTCACACCGGGGTGGTTGGCTAGCGGTGGTTGTTCTGCTCCTCTTGGTTTCAAAAGTCCAAGGGCAAGATCTGCTCGGCATGCCGACGCCTCTTGATCCGTTGCAGCCGGGGTCGGTGGTGCTGCATGGCGGAGGCACAGTGACGGACGATGTGTTCGATCGATTTGTCGAACTGGCCGGCGGCAAGAATGCCCGCATCGTGTTCGTGCCCTGTGCCGGTTTTGTGCGCGACTCGTATACCAGCGACGAGAGCTTTGAAGCCGCGGTGAGTTATCGCTATGGTTCGTGGCCGGCACTGGTCCGCGACGGGCGGGCGAGAAGCTTTCAATTCTTATACACCGATCGTCCCACCGATGCCGATGACGCGGCCTTCTGCCGGCCGCTGGAGACCGCCACCGGCGTCTGGTTTTCCGGCGGCTGGCAATCGCGTTTGAATCATCGTTTCGTGGGCGAGTTTCCCCGACAAACGCGGTTTCAAAAGGTGCTCCGCAATGTGATGGAGCGAGGGGGCGTCGTGGGCGGCACCTCGGCCGGCACCGCCGCGATTCCCGAGGTCATGACCATGTGGGAAGAACGCCGTCATAGCACAGCGCCGGCCGCGGCAGTCCCCGCGCATGGATTGGGACTGCTGACGAAAGCCATCGTCGAGCAACATTTCGACGCCCGCGGCGGGCGCCTGGAACGCTTCACGGGACTGCTCCGCGATTCAGCCCAACTCGATCAACTGGTCAGCCGCCGCGGCGCGGGGCAGCAGATGATCGGCCTGGCTATTGAGGAGCGAACCGCCCTCATCGCCCGCGGCAATCAGTTGCAAGTCCTCGGCACCGGCACCGCGCACGTTTTCGTTAAATCCAAAGTCGGCAGAACCACTAGCTGGCACGAGATCAAAGCCGGCGAATCCGCGCAGCTCACCAGCAATACCAACGGCTTGCCGGGCTTATCGTACGATGAGATTGCGCTCGCGCCGTAGAAGAAGGCGCGGGACCATTTCGCCACGCTGCTTGCAGCGTGTTAGGACCGTCAAATTAGTCGCCAATTCTCAATAGCGAATGGGCTCGCGACTTCTCTACATGGGGCGCGAGAACCTTCGCCGGTGAATGCGTGCAGTTCGGTATGGCTCGCACATCGTGATTCGCCGATCCAAACAGCGTCACTCTCGCGGTGTGCCAAAAACCCTTCAGCGTGCCGAATGTCGCGGCGACGGCGCTCGGTTCATACCCGCAGTGGACCATGCAATCCTGACAGCGCTCGTTGCCGCTTTTGCGGCCGTAGGCTGTCCAATTAGTCGTTTCCATCAGCTCTTTGAATGTCTGCACATAGCCTTCGTTGAGCAGGTAGCAGGGCTTCTGCCAGCCGAAGATATTGTACGTGGGACTGCCCCAGGGGGTGCATTCGAGATCGAACTTGCCTTGCAGGAATTCGAGAAACAAGGGCGTTTGGTTGAACTGCCAGCGGCGGGGGGCGCTGCGCAGCAGGCGGCGGAAGAGGCTCATTGTCTGCTCACGAGCGAGAAAGTGGCTTTGGTCGGGGGCTTTCTCGTAGCTGTAGCCAGGCGAGACCATCATCCCTTCAACACCTAACTGCATCATCTCGTCGAAGAACCCGCGCATCCGCTGGGGATCGGCGCCTGCGAAGAGTGTGGAGTTGGTAGTCACGCGAAAGCCCTGGGCGCGAGCGGCGCGAATGGCTGCGACGGCGATGTCGTATACTCCTTCCCGGCAGACAGCGTGGTCGTGTTCCTCGCGCGGGCCATCCATGTGAACGGAGAAGGCCAGGTACTTGCTCGGCTTGAATTTCGGCAAAGCCGCGACGAGCTTAAGCGCGTTGGTGCAGAGATAGATGTATTTCTTTCGTTTCACCAACCCCGCGATGATCTGATCGATTTGCGGATGCATCAGCGGTTCACCGCCGGGGATCGAAACGATGGGAGCGCCACATTCATCGGCCGCCTGAAAGCATTTTTCCGGCGCCAGATCACGGCGCAGAATCTCGGCGGGAAACTGAATCTTGCCACAGCCCGCGCAGGCCAGATTGCAACGAAACAACGGCTCGAGCATCAGCACGAGGGGATAGCGCTCCACGCCCGCAAGCTTCTTCCGCAGCACGTAACTGGCCACGGTCCACATCTGACTGAAGGGTACGGACATGATTGTCTTCCTGAAATGGTCCGTGTTTGGGAGGGCGAATTCTGGGAGGGCGAGGCTCCTGCC
>JAYTUF010000648.1:0-4919 GCA_043744755.1 Anatilimnocola sp. | reverse complement strand
GCCGTGGTTTGCGGCAAACGACTCCAGGCCTCGGACTTCGTCTGCCCGAAGAGGTTATAAAGGTCGGCAACCGTGCCCGAGATCAATTGACTTACACCGCGCTGAGTTTCGCCCTTCGTCAGCAAGTGCAGCAGCGCGAGGAGTTCCGGCAGTTGTTCCCGCTCGAGCACACGCTCGATCGCTTCGGCTTGCAGATCGGCATCTTCCTGCGTTTCACCAATCCGCCAACCGGCCGGCAGTCCAAGCTCCAACGCAAAAGCGCTCGCCAGTTGCGCGAAATGGCTATCGAGCGTGCCGATGCGGAGCCGATGTTGATTGGCCAGCGTCGTCAACAGCAGTTCACGACATTTGAATTGATCGAAATCCGCGAGCTTGAGCGCAGCGGCCAGTTGATCGCTGCACTTACCATCAGTGGCCGCTTCGGCCAGGCGATGGAAGACACGATCGAAGATTTCGCCCGCCGCTTTGCGGGTGAACGTGGTGGCGAGAATCTTATCCGGCGCAATTCCTGCTGCCAGCAGTCCCAGATATCGATTGGAAAGTTGATACGTCTTCCCTGTGCCCGCGGAAGCTCGAATCAGCAAATGCGGAAAGGATGAAGCAGCCACTGCGGCTTTGTTCGTTGCGGACTTCGTCATGTGGAAGTCTCTCCGCCGGCAAAGCCTCGGCCGAGTGAGTTATCCTGGCAGATGGCGGAGAACTCATCTGCAAACGTCGGCGGTGTTTCATTCGGCGGCCAGAACTCGCGAGCCCGCAAGGAGCGAATCACCCGCCGCGCTTGCTCGTCGGCGTCCAGCAATTCGTCCTTGGTCCACTCGGCAATCCGCTCCCCGATAGCAGTCGGATCCTTGGGCAAGTTGATATAACCGAGCTGCACACCCCCCTCGCGCACGTCGCCAATCGGCAGCGTGATGCTTTGGTACAAGTGACGATACAGCGGCAACTGCAGATCGACCCACTCGCCCCGGCGGCGATGAACCTGATCGGGCGCATGGGCGGTATCGCCCGTTTTGTAATCAAGAATGCACAGTGCCCGTTCGCCCGGATGGTAGTCAATGCGGTCGATGCGGCCGCGGAGGCCAATCGGCAGATCATCGACAGACCAGGGGAGCTTGAGTTGCTGTTCAAAATCCTCGCTATAGACGATGTGCCAACCTGCCTGCGACCGGGCCGCTTGCCAATCGGCAAAGGCCCACAGGCGAAGTCGAGCTTGTTCAATCTGCACACGCACGGCCGCCCGCGCATGCTTTGGTCGGCAACGCGCACTGGCGACTTCGTCCAGCCGGTCGTTGAAATAGCTCCGCAGCCGATTGGCATCGGTGCTGCGATTGACTTTATCTTCACGGCCAAAAACCTGCAGCACATCGTGCAGCAAATTACCGAAGGCGGGAGCATCGAGCTCCGCGGCTTGATCGGAATGCGATTGCAACCGCAACACATGCGCCAGATAGAACCGATAAGGACAAGCGAGATACGCGCGGAATTGGGTGACGGTGATCTCTTGCAAGATCTCTTCCACTCGCGAGCCCCAGTCCTGCGGCAGCGGCCGGGGAACCTCTATTCGCGTTTGCAGCGGTATCGCCCCCGCTGGCATTAGCAGATTGGGCCGTGGCGGTGAGTCGGCCGGCGGCGAGAACCAGCGCAACGCACGCTGGGCAACGACTTCCGGCTCGCCAGTGAAAAGCAAGCGACTGGGGGCGAGTGGATCGCGGTTCGTATCCCGCCGCGCGGAAATCAATCGCAATTCAGCCCGCGAATGAGCGAGAACCTGCAGCGCGTACGCATCCCGGGCCGCACGGCGATCATCGTGCAACAGGCCTAACTCGCGGCGGAGCGCGTCGGGCAGAAAGGCATCGCTCCGTTGCGATTTGGGAATGAAGCCCTCGTTGACCGTAGTCACAATCAGCGCCGGCGCATCATTCAGCGGCAGTTCGAGCCAGCCAAGAATCTCAATCGCCGAGAAATCCGCCGGCGGCGAAATGGCAGCGTTTTCCAATGGCCGAAGTGCGAGCGACACCGCATCGATCAGCGTCATCACTGGCTGCAGCGCGGCCGAAAGTTCAGCGAGCGATAGCAGCGCAGCTTGAACCTCCTCCAAGCAACCCAGTAGATAGCGACCCGCGGGTTCGAACTTGTCCACGAAGCGATCGCCATAAATCGTCCCGAGCAACTGCTGAGCATGCTGCATCCACACGCCGACGGGTTGCGGAGTCGCGGGCCAATTCACGAACAGAGTTTCGAGCGTGGTCACGAGTGCGTACAGGCTACGCGCAACTTCGTCGTGCTCGTTGTCCTTCCCTGCTAACAGGTCGTCTCCATCCAGCCAGGCCGAGAGCCGCTCTTCATAATGCCGATCAAGCGTGGTGAGCAAGTCCCGCGGCGAAACTGGTCCGCGGAGTTGGCTCCGCAACCAATCGTAGAGATCAGGATGCCGCACGCAGGCCGCTAAATCCGAAAAGCGACGGCGCTCGGCGTAACTGGTTGCAATCTCGAGCAGGCGATAAGGCGCCGATTCGGCAATCTGTTGCCCCTCCACCCAACGGGCGTTCAATCCCTGCTGCGACAGCTCACGCTGCAACTGCGGAACCAGGGCTTCGTCAGCGACTCCCACGACGACTTCATCACCGGAATATCGACTGCCTAGCTCGCGCATCCAATCGATTACCGCAGCCGCCTGCTCGGCTGGGCCATCCACGCGAAGCATTTGTTGTTCAGAAATCGGCAACGGCAGATCTTGCCAGGCGGCCGGAATCAGACAACCGTAGTCATCAAACCGCGCGGCTTCTTCCGCAGGAGCGACGACGAGCGCGGTAACGCGGTTCGCCACCTGGTCGATCATTCGCCGCAGCGCTGTGTTGAGATCGACCATGCCGAGCAAGATGATGTCGCACTCGGTGCGCGGCTCCCGCTTCTCAATCGCGACCAGCCGCGCAGTTTGTGCATCCCACAGGTGCAACTCGTCGAGTTTGTCCAAATACGTTCGCTGCAATTTACACAGCGTTTGCCAGCGGTCGTTCTCGTCGAAGTCTTCCCAATTTGCTGATCGCTTGAGTACGGCCGTGAAGTCCAGTGCTTCTGCCGCAAACTCGGCGTGCTGCTTGCGAAACAGTTCAGCTAGTTCCAACCAGCGGAGCGGATCATTCGCCGCCGGCGGATGGGGAACCAGCGGCCGCAACAATGCCGGCGGCATCTGCTGGAGCGCGCCGAGCCAGGTCAGTTGTTGAGTCAGCACCGAAGCCAGCGGCCGCTGCGGTTCGTACAGCAACTCCGGCAGTCGCCCTTCCGTCACCATTTGCGGCGGAGTGAACAGCAGCCGTTGGGCTTCCGCCTGGTGAACGAACAACTCCAGCAGACGACGCCCCGCTTGCTGACCGGGAACGACGACGATGACACCCGCCAAATCGCACTCGCCAGAGGCGGTATAGCGGTTCAGCAAATACTCAACAGCCGCGGCGAGAGCCGCCCGCTGCCAACCCAAAAACGCACGCTGAATCCCCATCCGTGATCCGCTTGGGAAAATCGAAGTGATCGCAAAAGGAAAGCCCTCCGCCGCTGCCGGCGAAGGGCTTACTTTCACTTTAAGTCGGGGTGACAGGATTTGAACCTGCGACTTCTTGGTCCCAAATCTCCCCGGTAACTCAGCCAAAACACCCGTTTTCATCGAGAGTTACGCATAGTTTAACCGCTTTTGGCTGCTTTGCAACTAGGCGCACTTATGTCGAGTTTTGCCGCTGGAAATGCGGTATCCGAAAGCGCAACCCGGTAAATACCGTTTTGCGCTCGTGAAACCCTTCTCACCACTTGTTAAACTTCGCGAGAGAATCAGCCACGGTGAACCGGCGGGAAGGCAGGGCGGGAAAGGTGAGCCCCTCGATTCGGCACCGAACGCATGGGAGCCACGCTACAGCCCTCTCGGCTCGCATGACCGGCAACACCTGAAAGCCCTTCCGAACGCTCTAGCATGGCTCCTATTGCGAATTCACGTCGCGACACCTAACGCCAGGTTTTGAAAGTCAAGCAATCGAAGGTACTCTGCCATTTCTTCGCTTATCGCCATCGTCATATCTTCGTGCCAGTCGGCTGACTCCCCTTCGCCGTGCTCGTCCAGGGTGTCGATGAGCCGCCGCACTTGCTTCAGCGATTCGTCAATCTTCCGAGTCAACTGCCTCTGAACGTACGCGCGAACCATATCGCAATCCGTGAACCACTCTCCAGACACGCGGTAAGCCTGACAAGCGACGTGCGCCCGCCTCTCGTCGTTGATGGTCCCTAGGTGGGAAGCCAGCAACATCAGCGACACACCTCTCTCGTTAGAGAGAGAGCGCTGCCTCAGTTGTACGTTACAGCTAATGCCGATTTTGATTTCGCCAACTACCGGGGCCAGTAGGTAATAAATCCGCTCTGTCATGGTGTCTTGTCCCACGGCTGCGCATCCGGTTTCGGCTCGCGAACCCAAGTAGCACCGCAATTGAGACAGCGAACGTACTCCCGCCCATCGCGGCGCGCGTAAATCTCTGTCCGCTGCGGTCGCTGCAATTTTTGCAGGTACGCTTGGCAGCAGCGGCAATCGTCGGCGGTGGGTTTGATGGTGGTCATGGCGTTTGACTTATCGGCGCTTGGGGCAGGCCGGGAAACTGCGACACAACCCCAGCGCCGGTTATTGGCTTATCGAAATGTGACGTTGCCGCCGGGGAGCGATTCGCCACGGAAGGCGCGGAGTAGCAACGCCTTGCTCCAGCGCGGGGCAGCGTCGCCGTCGGCGCGATCCGGCGCGGGAAGGTCGATGGCCATGCCGTCGTTACTGTAAATGCCCATCGCTTTGCGAACGTCGCGGAAGGTGAGCGCGTCGCCGTCGGCGGCTTCGATGGCTTCCAGGATTTCATCAGGGCTGTTCATTGTTAACTCCAGAGTCTTGAAAA
>JAYTUF010000647.1:0-4941 GCA_043744755.1 Anatilimnocola sp. | reverse complement strand
CCCTCGGACATCACGGGCACGGAAGTGATTCAAGAAGATAAATCCACGGGGCAAAGAATCTTCCGGTTCTTGCCGGGGCCCATCTTCGCGAACATCGTCCTCGCGGATGAAATCAATCGCACGCCGCCGAAGACGCAGGCCGCGCTCTTGGAAGCGATGCAGGAGAATCAAGTGACCGTGGGTGGTCAGCGGCATCTGTTGCCCGATCCGTTCTTTGTCCTGGCGACGCAAAACCCCATCGAGCAGGAAGGAACCTATCCGCTGCCCGAAGCGCAGCTGGATCGGTTCATGTTCCATGTCTGGGTCGATTATCCGAGCTTGGAAGAAGAGCTCGAAATCGTGAAGCGCACGACGGCCGAGCAGGATTTCAAGATCGTGCCCACGCTCTCCGCCGACCACATTCAGCAACTCGTGCGGATCGTCCGCAAGGTCCCCGTCGCTGATCATGTGGCTCGATATGCATTGCAGCTAGTTCGACTGACACGAAGATCAGAACCCGATGCACCCCCATTTGTGAAAGACTATGTCCTCTGGGGCGCCGGGCCGCGGGCCAGTCAATATCTGGTGCTGGGGGCGAAGGCCCGCGCGGTGCTCAAGGGTCGGATGTTTGTCACGCACGAAGATATCCAAGCCATTGCGCCTCCCGTGCTGCGGCATCGGCTCAAGACGAATTTCAATGCGGACGCGGAGGGGATCACGCCCGACGAGATTGTCCGCCGGCTGATTGCCCATGTCACCCCGCCCGCTGAACAGGATCCCGCTGGTGGAAAGCTCGCCGACGTCATTCGATCCCAGGTCGCTGGCTAAACTGCGCGGCCTGCGGTTGCGAGCCCGGCACGTTGTCGAAGGCTACATCGCCGGCCAGCATCGCAGCCCGCTGCATGGCTTTTCCATCGAGTTCGCGGAACACCGCGAGTACTCGCCGGGAGACGATCTGCGCCATCTCGACTGGAAAGTCTTTGGCCGGACCGACAAGTTCTACCTGAAGCAATACGAAGACGAGACCAACCTGCTCTGCCACCTGGTCGTCGATACCAGCGAGAGCATGACCTATCAAAGCGCCGGCGCGGCGATGTCGAAGGCCGAGTATGCGCAGTGCCTCGCCGCTTCCATTGCCTGGCTGGTGCTGCAGCAACAAGATTCCGTCGGCGTGGCGACTTTTGATTCCCAAGTCCGGGCGTTGATTCGCGCCTCAGGCGGACCTTCGCAGTTACAACAGATACTGCAAGTGCTGGAGAAAGCGACGCCGGGACCAAAGACTGCCGCAGGACCGATCTTGCACGAATTGGCGGAGCGGTTGAACAAGCGGGGCGTGATTGTCGTCGTCAGCGATTTGCTCGATGATCCCGCGAGTCTTTTGGCAGGCCTGCGACATTGTCGGCATCGGCGGCATGACGTTGTTGTGTTTCATGTCCTCGATCCCGCCGAAATCAGTTTCCCTTTCAAGGGTCCTACGAAGTTCAACGGCCTGGAATCGATGCCCGAAGTTTTCGCGGAACCAGAGATCCTGCGGCAAGCCTACTTGCGCGAGTTCAACGCCTATCGCGAGAAACTGGAAGAGGGTTGCCAGAATCAACAGATCGATTATGTGCTGGCGAGTACAGCGATGCCCTTTGACCAGTTGTTGGCGAGGTTTTTGGTCGGTCGGAGGACGAAGGTGTGATTGAAAGTCAATGACGATCCATCGCAACCGCAAACCGCAGTTCATCGAGCGCGCTCGTGAAATGCGGCGATGAACGTTTTTTGCCGTTCAGAGTTGCTAAACTACCGTTCAGAGTTGCTAAACTGAGCGACATGAACTTCGCCCAAACAGAAATCCTCGCTGCCACCGCCGATCACATTCGCACGCTGCTCGCCGGCGATAGTTCCGGCCATGATTGGCATCACATCGAAAGAGTGTGGAAGACCGCGGTGAACATCGGCCGCGGTGAAGGAGCCGACCTGTTTGTCGTGGAGCTCGCCGCCTTGTTGCACGACATCGCCGATTGGAAGTTTCACGGCGGCGACGATGAAGCCGGTCCGCGGGCCGCCCGCGCTTGGCTTGAACGTTTCGAGCTGCCCGCGGCGACCATCGATCCCGTCTGCGAGATCATCGCCACCCTCTCGTTCAAAGGGGCCGGTGTTGCCACGCCGATGCGAACGCTCGAAGGGGAGGTGGTGCAAGACGCCGACCGCCTGGATGCCCTCGGCGCGGTCGGCATCGCTCGGGCCTTCGCCTACGGTGGTCACAAGGGGCAGGAAATCTACGACCCTTCCGTCCCAGCGACTCCGCACGACTCGTTCGATGCTTATAAGAAAAACTCCCGCTCCACCATCAACCACTTCTACGAAAAACTACTGCTGCTCAAGGATCGCATGAACACCACCGCCGGCCGCCAACTGGCCGCCGAGCGTCATCAATTTATGGCGCAATTTCTGGAACAGTTTTACGCGGAATGGAACGGCTTCCGCTAACCGCGCAACCGAAGCCGGATTGCATCCCGACCCTTGATCTGCGATATTCGTAACGTGGTCAGTGAACTTGAGCTTTGTCTTCGGTGTCATTGATTCAAGCGGGGTGTAGCGTAACCTGGCTAGCGCGTCTGCATGGGGTGCAGAAGGTTGCTGGTTCAAATCCAGTCACCCCGACTCACCTTTGTGAACGAAACGCCCTCGGGGCGGCATAAAGGAACGTCAACTGAAGCCGTTGGTGGCGAGGTAACATCTTCGCCACCATCGGCTTTTGTACTTTTCGGCAACTCTGCCGAGAGAACTTCCGGCGGAATCTTGGATTCGCCGGAGTTCGGGTCGGGCTGGCAATTGTCCTTTCCGTGTAATGGCACCGGAAGCGGCGTCGACCCGAAGTAGAGAGCGCCACCGGCGAGCCGACGGACCTTCCGCTTCGCGCCTTTGATTCCCTCAATGAAGCTGAGTCCCGCTCGCGCATCCAGCAACTGAATCATGTCGACAAGCTGCTGGCGAGCGGTAGGATCAGCCAGTATCCGGTTGAACTGGTCAAACAAGTGTATGGCGGCTTCCATGCCACCGTCAGCGTCCGATGATCGCGCCGACGCACTCGACAACTGGTGAATGCTAGCCTCGACATCCGTCAGTTGAACATTCATCGTCGAGATGTTCTGTTCAACCATTTTCCGGATCTGATCTGACGGGGCCAGAGTAAAATTCGCGCCAGCGGTCTGCAGATCGCGTAGTAACTCTGAACGACGGGTTTCCAGGCTCACTAATTCCCCTTCTGCCCGGATCGCCGCCTGCGGTTGTTCGTTATCCATGTAGTGCTGGATTCGCGTGCGCAGTTTATCGCGTCCACCGAACATCTCGATGGTCTGACGCATGAAACCGGTGGCCACTCCCAACAGCGCTTCGCCGTCAACTCCGTTGTTGTGGCACTCGGCGCCGGAGGTACTCGAGTAACGGCCGCAGATGTAAATCCGCTTGCCGCCGTGCTCGCGACCGTACATGATCGCACCGCACCCTTCCGTCAGGTCGACAACACGACACGACAGCGGGTACTTGGTCGGGTCTTTCGCCCGTGAAATGCCGCGCTGGTTCCTACTGCGTTCGGCGGTCTTATCGTGAATCTCCTTCCACTTTTTAGGGTCGTAGAGAGGATCGATCCGAATGTCGCTCTTGATCAGGAGTTCATCCGGATTATTTACCAGGCGGACATTCCGCTCGTCGATTCGATCCTGTTCATCCAAAAGGCGCGAGCCATCAGGCGACAGGCGCCGGAATTTGCCCTCGCTTCGTTTGCCATACTCCTGCATGCCGATGATCGCAGCATTATCGCAAAGTTCCAGAACTGTGCGATTGCACCACTTTCCCGTCACGCGGTGTTTCACGCCGCGATCGGTACGAGTCCGGCCGGCATCGGGACTTGGAATGCCCATCTGGTTCAGATAACTGGCGATGCGTTTACCGCCCCACCCCTGATGCTTGAAGTCGAGGATCATGCACCAGACTTTGATTTTGCCCTCATCCTTCGGCTTGATCCGCACCCGGCAGCCCGGTTGCCGGACCACTTTGCCGGGCGGCAATTCCTCTAGTTCCATTCCGCTGCTATCGACAAGAATGCGAACGAAACCATACGGAGGCTTTCCGCCAGTTCGGTACCCTTCGACTGCGCGGCCGCGATGTCCGTTGATTACGCGCTCGGCAAGGGATACGAGGAACTCCCCGCTCTGAAAGTATTCGACGTACATTTGCATGTCGTCGCCGATATTGAGAAGCCCGCGTTGCCTCGGTTCGGCCACGCAATTGCTAAAGACGATGGTCACGCCGGTTTCTCTTAGGCGGCGCTCCATGCTCACCATTTCGCACGCGTCTTCTGGCCGCGCGAGCCGATCTCGGCGATAGACGAAGACGTGCGAGATCGATTTGTCGGCGGTGGCATCGGCGAGCAGTGCTTGAAAGCCGACACGGCCCAAGTTAGAGCCCGTTACCGCGTCGTCAATCCGCAACGCTTTGTACGCGTTCAGGCCCTTCGCCAGCATGTGGCGAAAGTCTGCAATCGAGGCTTCGATTGGAATCTGGTGCACTGACGCGGTTTGCAAAGCCCAGGCAAGTTGCGTTTCCATGCTCGCTTCTTGCCGGCTGCTACTGCGCCGTAGATAGATCAATCCGTTTCCCTGCTTACGTGTTCCCAAGTTAATTGCTCGTTTTTGCTAAATGTCGGTTGTCCCAAAGAAGGCGGGCGAACGCGTCGCACAGCATGTCGACGTCAAGTTCGCCAGCCCGGATGGGTGCTCCGAGGAGCCGGTGGGCGTCCCACACCGACTCCTCGAACCACACGCTGTGGAGATCATGCTGCAAGGTTGTGAGCAGCGGATCGGGCGCGGGATCGGGATTGGACGCCCGATCGAGGGCTCGGGAAAGCACCTGGTTCCACTCCGGGTAACCTTGGAGGCTTTCAGGGACTAAGCCGGAAAGTTCCCAACTTCGCAA
>JAYTUF010000646.1:0-4977 GCA_043744755.1 Anatilimnocola sp. | reverse complement strand
TTGCCGGAGGCCAGCGTTCCCGGCACGGTCACGCGCACCCGGCGAACTACTTTCGCCTCCAGTTCCGGCGCATCGCTCGGCTGCAAAGGAATCACTTTCCAGCCCAGGTCGGCAATGCCGCAGGTGATTCTCGTCACTTCCATTTCGTCCCACAATTGCGAATAGAGCAGGAACTCCGCAGCCTGATCCTGGCCTGGTTCGATGTTGGGGACGATCAATTCTTTCACATCGCTGCCGACGAGCATCTTCACGTTGCCATCAACGACCAACTCAATTTTGCGATTGAATGCGTCGTTGGTGCGAACGACGGCGCCGTGCGTGAAGAACAAATTTCGGCCGGTGTTCCACTGCAGCGTGACCTTGGTCTCGCCGCCCGGCTCAACTTCCTTCTTGCTCAACCCGCCGACCGTGCATTTGCAAGTGGTGGATTCAATATCGAGCAACAGCGGCGCGGTGCCGACGTTGTGAATGAAGAACTCGTGTACTCCTTCGGTCAGCGGATTCATGACACCGAAGTCGTAGGTCTTTTCGGGAATGCGCGCCCGCGGCAACTTGGGAGCATTCGGTGACGTCGCCGCAGCGGGGTTGAGATAGTCGGGATCAACGACCGCGCCGCCGTACTCGCCAATCACCACGCGCACGTCTGGCACCCTGGGATGCTTGAATATAAAGGTACTTTGCGAAGCCAAGGCAATCGCGCCGATGCCGAGTAGCACGGCAATTACCATTGAGATACAGAAGCCGCGGGTCATGGATAGAGTCCTGGAGGGGGGAAGTTTTGAGTTTTGAGTTCTGGGTTTGGAGACAGGAGCGTAATTCTTCTTGTCTCAGAACTCAAAACTCAAAACTCCGAACTGTCTTCTTCAATCGCCAACAGGCAGACAGCCCGCAATCGCGCGCCGTCTGCCTTTGGCCTTTTCTTGCTAACAATCAAGCACTAGCACTTATTCTTCGAACTTCCCTTTGGTCTGACGATTCAGAAACACGCCGTTGAACATTTCACCGGGTTGAATTTCCAGATCGCCGTTGCTGTAACCGATGGTGGCTTGTTCGGCGGCAGTAATGCCAGTGACGGCAAAACCTGGATTCAAGAAGCCGTCGCCGTTGTTATCGGTGAACGACTTGACGCTGCCGTCAGCCATTAGAATGTTGCAACTGGGCGTTCGGCCGCCATCGTGGACGCCGAACCAATCGCGGGTGTCTTGCAGGTAGGTGCGGAGACCAACAGCGCCCAATGGGCCGGTCGGCGGAGCGCAATTCTGCTTGAAATCGCATTCGACTTGATCAGTCAAAACGCCGCTCTTGGCGATCAGCTTCACGGCCTTGTTGCCAACATCGAAGTAGGCCGGGCCGTCGTTGAACGATTCCGAAAGAAGCTGGCCCGCGCTGAACCAGAGGCGTTGCTTCTTGCTGTTGAGCGCGGCCGAAATGAAGTCGTTGGTGTCGTCGCCATTCTGTTCCACAGTGTGGGTGGCAGTGGCTTCGTTGATGTCGCCAGGAGACGCATCGCCCAGCAGAGCAATGGACGAAGTCGGAATGTTGGCGGTTTCCGCGACGCGGCGAGTCAAGCCACCAAACGTCGTGCTCAAACCCTTCACGCCGGCCTTGGCATCTTCCGAGGCAACACCGGTCGGGCGAACGATGATGTCGTTACCCATGTTCGCGTCTTGCGTGCGGACGCCACCGCGGGCGAAGTGCCAGCTCGACGCGTAGTTGGTGCTCAGACCTTCGGCGAAGAAAGCGTGGGCCACCGCGAACGGACGCTTGGCATCCATCGCCGCAGGTGCAGTGCCAGCGAAACCAGCGCCAGCGGTGCCCCCCGTGATGGTTGACTTATAAGAGTCTTTGCCGCATTGACCGGACTTAAGACGGGAAATCGGCACGCCATCCTTGCCCGACCCGGCCGTATCGCCACCCAGCAGGTCGTTGCTCTTTTCGGAGTGCAACACCGGATTGCTCGGGCATTGCATTTCCGCAGGCCTGGCAGCGGCGATTTTCACCAGGTCGCCGACCCAGCCGTAGCTGTCGGTGCAACCATCTCGCAGGTAGTCATAGGCCCCGGTGCAGAGACGGCCCTGGGGATCCTTGTCGGCGAACAGGTGAAACCCGATGCCGAACTGACGAAGGTTGTTCTTGCACTGCGCATTGCGGGCAGCTTCGCGGGCTTTGCTGATCGCGGGGAGTAGCAAAGCGACCAGGATGCCGATGATCGCAATGACCACCAGCAACTCGATCAAGGTAAACGCACTACGAATCGATTTTTTCATTCCATTCCTCCAAAGAGACAATGACTAACCACAACATTTTTGAGCAAAGCAGCAACGTTTTGTTACTGCGAATACGCAGGCCGCTAAAACCTTTTGGGATCAATGGCGAACAGGCTATGCACTTCGCCCGTCGGGAGATCGAGTTCGTTATTGGCAAAGCCGCCAATCGGGCCGAACCCGTTGTTCAAATAGTTATCCTTGTTCTTATCGAACAGGCTTTTCACGCTGCCGTCCGCGAAGACGACGTTGCAGGCACCGCGATGCAGCACGCCGAAGCCGCGATAGTCCTGTAGCACTTGCTTCTGCCAAACGCCCCACCAACCACCGGGCCCCTCTCGCGTGGTGCCGCCGGGAAAGGTGGGCATTTGCAAGTTGGAAATCAGCACGGGACCACGAGTAAACGACAGCGCTGTGGGAGAGCCAGCGACAGCCCCTTCAAAATCAACGGGGAGCGGCTTCTGGCTGACCAGGCCACCATCGCCCATCAGCGGCACGAAGCTCGACGGGGTGGCCGAGTTGCCCAGCGCACTGGTCCGTAGCGGACCCGCCGAACAGTTCTTATTGGCGAGCGACGCTGGCCCACAACCGGGATAGGCGACTTGCAGATTGCCGGAAGCATCGAGCAGCACGTCGCCGCGCACCAGGAACCAACTCGCGGCGTAATTCGTGTTATAGAACTTGTTGAAAATCTCGGTTCTTACCAAATTGACGCGAGACTGCGAGTTGGGTGCCATCGCGGTTTCGGCGATAATTCGGCAAGGATTCGAGAGCGTAGTCCCATCCGGCTGCAGCGTGGGGCTGCTGCCTAAACGTGGCACGCAGCCATCCATGACGAAGCCGCCCGCCGGCGCGGTAATCAAGTCGTAATACGTTTCCGAAACCCGGGCATTGCTCGAAGGACAGAGCATGTTTCCCACGGGTGAGCCAGAATTGACCAGGTCGGCCACCCAACCCTTCTCCGTCACCGCGCCATCATTGATCCAATCAAAGGCCCCGCTGCACAGTTGGTCGTTGCTCCGTTCGGCGCGGGCCATTAAGCCGAGACCAAACTGGCGCAGATTGTTCTGGCAAGCAGCCGAGCGAGCCGACTCACGGGCGACACCAAGCGCGGGCAAAAGCAGTGCGACCAACAGGCCGATGATGGAGATCACCACCAGCATTTCAACGAGCGTGAAGGCGCGCTGACCCTTGGTTCGGGCTGGCGGCAATTCAAGCTGTTTCGTTCGTGTTGACATCGTTGCAAGCCCCCTGAGCCTGAATCCCTTCGCACCAAGCGGTAGACCGTCGCCCGCGCGATCGGTTCAGATAGCGGCCTAATAGACCGATCCTAAATCAAGCTCTTGCGTACCTTTGATGAAGATGCGGTGAAGTTACCCGCAGCCTGCGCTTCCAATGGCGGTGATCGGCGTTGCGATGGGGCCAGTTTTAGACGCCGAATGTTGGCGTTCGATGAAGACCCAAAGAAGTTGGGCAGAAAATTGTGGTCGCTCGAAAAATCTGGGGTCGGGAGTATTTGGCGAAAATCGAACTTCCATTATCAAAAGATATCACTCGCCAAAGACTCCCGACCCCTGGCTTAGAGAACGCCTGTCGCAGCCCTATGAGCATCTTCCGCCCGCTGCCAGGCGACGTATTCCGCGACGCCCTGTTCGATGGCCACTTGCGGTTGATAGCCGAGCAGCAGCCGCGACTTGCTTAAATCGGCGTGGGTCAGCGGCAAGTCTTCGCCTCGCGGCGGCAGGACATTGATGACGGCCTTTCTTTCTGCCGCTGTCTCGATGAGTGAAATCAAGTGGCGAATTGTAACGGGTTCGTCGTGTCCCAGATTCAGGCATTCACCAACAATGTTGGGTGCTGAAAGAGCTCGAACCATCCCGCGGCAAATGTCACTCACATGCGTGAAATCGCGCCGCACGCTGCCATCACCAAATAGCGATAACGTTTCGCCGCGCAGCACCGCCCGCGTGAACGCCGCCAGCGACAACTCCGGCCGCAGCCGCGGTCCATACACATTGAACAATCGCAGCGAGACAAACGGCACGCCATGCAGCCGTGAATAATTGAGACCCAGCAACTCCGCCGCGCGCTTGCTCACGCCATAGGGACTCGCGGGCACGCCCAGCGGCGCATCTTCGACAAACGGCGCTGCTGCCCCTTGGCCATACACGGTCGAGGAACTGCTGAACAGAAACCGCTCGACGGGATGCCGCCGGGCCGCTTCGAGCAGCGACAAGGTTCCTTGCACGTTGTTGTGCAGCACTTCGGCTGGATGATTCACGCTGTAGGGCACGCCCGGCGAACCGCCCAGATGCACGACGTGTTGGAAGTGATGCTCAGCGAACAACTGGTTCATCGCCGCCCCATTGCAGAAATCGGCTTCAAGCATCGTGACTCGCGGTGAAACTTCGAGCGCCGTTGCATTCGCGCGCTTCAGCCGCGGATCGTAATAGTCGTTGAAGTTATCGACGACCACCACGCGATCGGTGCCGGCGGCAAGCAACGCCATCACCAGGTGACTGCCGATGAACCCCGCCCCACCTGTCACCAAAACCGTCATAACCGTTTCCTCTGCGCTCGATCAGCCGATCCACGACGTGATGTTATACTGCATTATCCACCGCTGAATCGTCAAACCAACCAAACCAAGGATCGCTGATTAAATAACTTTCAATTTGCAGCTTCCTCGCGACCGCCGGCCTTGTGCCGGCGG
>JAYTUF010000645.1:0-4992 GCA_043744755.1 Anatilimnocola sp. | reverse complement strand
AAGGACGTCCTTTCGCGGAGCGAAAGACGACTGATTTGTACCTGAATTCTGGCGAATTCAGCTACACCTCACTATGTTTTAGCGTATGACCGAATCTGCTGCTGCCGAGACTCTCGCCGAGAAACCCAAGGTTGTGATTGTCGGCGGCGGATTGGCGGGGTTGGCGACGGCGGTGGCGCTGGCGGGACGAGGCTTGCAGATTGAGTTGCTCGAAGCAAAACAATCGCTGGGTGGCCGGGCGGGGTCCTATCGCGACGGCGAATCCGGAGAGCTGATCGATCATTGCCAGCATGTGGCCATGGGCTGCTGCACGAATTTTCTGGATCTGTGCGAGCGCACGGGCTGCACTGATTTGCTGGAACGACATCGCCGGCTGCATTTCTTCTCGGCAGATGGGCGGCGCAGCGATTTCGAACCGTCAGGCTGGTTCCCCGCGCCGCTGCATCTGTTGCCGGCAATGTTGGGGCTAAAGCATCTTGGCTGGGGCGACAAGCTGGGCATCCTGCGCGCGATGTTCGCGCTGATGCGGATGACGGCGACATCGGCCGCGGCTGAAACCAGTGTTGCACACTGGTTGCGATGGCAGCGGCAGACGCCGGAGGCCAGCGAACGCTTCTGGAAAGTCGTGCTGGTCAGCGCTCTCGGAGAATCGCTCGAGCGAGCTTCCCTTTCCGCCGCCCGCAAGGTGTTTGTCGATGGCTTTCTGGCTCATGCGCAGGCGGCCGATGTGCTGATCCCGCGCGTGAGCCTGAGCGAGTTATATGACCAGCGGATCGCCGGTTGGCTGCGCGAGCGCGACGTCACCATTCGTCTCGGCGAAGCAGTGAAGCAGATCGCGGCTCACGAATCGGGCGGAATAATAGTGCAAACTGTCTCAACGAAGATCATCGCGCAGGCAGTTGTGGTCGCGGTGCCTTGGCGTCGATTGCCGGAATTGCTGGATGTTTCGTTGCAGACCGCGGTCCCGAAATTGAGTGATTTAGCGAGTCTCGAAAGCTCGCCCATCACGAGTCTGCATCTGTGGACGGATCGACCCATCACAGATTTACCGCACGCGGTGCTGATCGACCGGCTCAGCCAATGGGTCTTCGCCCGCAGTGACGCAGGAATGAACAAAGGACACTACTATCAAGTCGTCATCAGTGCCTCGCGCGAGTTGGCGGGCCGCTCCCAGCAATCGGTCATCGACGAAGTCTGGCAAGACCTGCAAGCCGTCTTTCCCGCCGCCCGCGCTGCGCGCCTGCTGGATAGTCAGCTCATCACGCAGCGTGACGCCGTGTTCTCGGTCACGCCGGAAAGCGAACCGCTGCGTCTGCCGCAACGAACGCTGCATCCCGCGCTCGTGCTCGCCGGGGATTGGACCGACACCGGCTGGCCCGCCACGATGGAAGGGGCCGTCCGCAGCGGATACCTGGCCGCGGAACAAGTGCCGCAAAACCTGCGATTTAACACCAGCAGCCCGCGAATCTTGCAATCCGGTCTGCCCCGCAACTGGCTTGTCCGCTTTCTAATTCATTGAAATTCCGACTTGATCGCAGGCTTGAAGCGCGACGATTCACCCGGTCGCGCCGCCGTTTCAGAGTTGATCTGCCTGGCACGCCTGCCGGCACTGCGCCATTTACGCCGACGGCCGGCGAAAGTGTTGATAGGCCATCAGCACTTCATAGAGATCACTGGAGATGGTGATCTCTTCGTCTTGAAAATCTTCCAGCCACGAGCGGTTACTGCGCACCGCATCGACCAAGAGGGGCAGCACTTCGTCCAGCGGGACCGTGACCGAATGCCGAGCGGCGGGGAGCGTATCGGTGGCGATTGCCAGCTCGGGCTCATCGGGTCCGTAGTAAATGCGCAGGCGGTTCCGTGCCATTGCCAAGAATCCTTCCTTGTCGTGAATCCGTTCGGGGGGAGTTAGCATCGCCCGGGATCGTCAGCGCTGGCATAACATCATGTCATGCTGTCACGCCGCCCGATCATGCGCAATCCGTGCGCCTCCAGGGACACCGTGAATGAGTATCGACGGATGGCAATCCGTTTCTTAACAATTTCCCCAATCGAGCGAGGGGAAATGCTAGCGGCCGCACTCTATGGATTCTCGGATCCGCTTGTCGGCGGAGCAACGGTTTCCAGCCGGCTGACCCACTCATTGAAGTGCGGACAATGCAATCTCATCGGCTCGATGCCGATGTGCTGGGCGGTAATCATTCCGTGCAGTCGCTTGCGATAGTCGAAAAAGATTGACTGCAGGCGTTTTGACGGGGCCGTTGCTGGGCCATCGTTGATGTCTTCGGGGGTTGCAAACTGATTTCGTATCTGGGCGAGCTGCTTCAGCTTGTCGGCAGCACGCATCACATCGCAAAGCTTGACCGGTTCACTGAACATGAGCGCTTCAAACTCGTGAACCTGAACATACGGCAAAAACCGAGTGGAAACGAACGACCGGCCCAGCGCTTGACAGATATCGACGGCCATCGCTTGTTCAATTGCCTTCGCCTGATCGACGCCCGACAAACTGCTTTCCCGCTGGCGCTTGGGCCAGGACAAGGGCATTCCATAAAGATCGAACATCGTGGTCACAAAGGCAGATGAATCGGTCTTCAGCACAACCATCAGATCGACTTTTGCCCTTTGATAGTCGCCCACGCCTCCTTTGTGACCTGGCTTGCCGATCAGACGTGCTGATAGATAGACGCCCCGGTTAATCAGATACGGGGCCAACACTCTGATTACAAAATCCCGTTCGGTTTGTCCTTCGACGACTGCGATCACTCTACTCATGGGTCGGAACGCCTCCATAGACGTTCTTCTGCCACAAATCGCCCAACGTGTATTCCGCGGCCAGCCATTCGTGCAGTTCCGCGTCGCTCAATCGCCGAAAACGCGACTCACCGTTCTCCCGATCGATGACAACGACATCGGCGGGGTCGAATGCATTCAACAGCGCTACCGACTGTGTCGAAATAATTAGTTGAGTCCGAGTTTGGGCTTGCAAGATCAGGTCTCCCAGCACTTCGAGGGCATAAGGATGCAGACCGAGTTCAGGCTCATCGATCAAAATGGTCCGTGGTGGATTCAGTTGGAGGAGCGCGGTTGCCAGCCCAATAAAGCGCAGCGTTCCGTCCGAAAGTTGACTTGGATGAAATGGGTAGTCGCTCCCCTTCTGTTTCCATTCCAACTGGATGGTTTCATCGCCATTCGAGCGCTGTGGCCGCAGCAAGAAGCTATCAAAGAATGGTGCGACCAGCCGGACGGTATCCCCGATGAGTGAAAAGGTTGCGGCGTTCTCCCGCTGCAATTTGAGCAGAAATGCCGCCAGATTCGCGCCGTCAGGTCGAAGAAATTCGTTGTCGCGAACCGAACATACTCGCCGCATGGCTGCGGTTTCGCTGGTGTCGTGGAAGTGGTACACCACCCAGCCGGAAATCGCATCGAAGATGTATCCACAGATATTCGCATTGCGATTGCCGGGCTGACGCTGCTCCTTCAACTTGGCTTCACTGTGTCCCGTGCCAATCGAGCGATCCGTTTCCAGGTTGCCATGGAACTTGATTCGCTCGTCCGCGAAAATCAATCGGTTATCGGCCGTTGGTTGAAGACTGAATTCATATCCATTGGATCCAAATTCCAGCTCCACATGTATTTGCCTGGTCACCTGCGGTCCCAGATGCAAATGTGTATCAGCACCGCCGGACTTATTTACGGCGAGCGCCAGCCTGCCTTCGACAGCCTCGCGCAGTAGCGAAAAGAAGTTGACGAAATTACTCTTCCCGGAACCATTAGCGCCGATGAGGACATTGACGGACCCGAGGTTAAATTTCTCCAAACTTCGAATCGATCGGAATCCCTCAATGGTGATCCACCGCAACGACCGGCCCATGCTGGCTCCTGCGCGGTACGAGCCCTTGCCGAAGCCCGACACGCAATCAAATTGTAAGGAAGGTGTTCATCGTCCCGCCGTTACTCAGGATACCCTAAGTCCCTTTAGTGAATCGAGACCAGCCGAGTAGTTAACCATATTCCGGCAGCTACATTAGGCGGCCGCCGCCTGTCGCTGATCCGCCGTAGCGCTATAATGCAGGGAGTAGATCAGCTAACTGGAGCGTGCCCTGTGTTTCGTGAATTTTCGACCATCCAAGCTGCCGTCGATGCGATTGCCCGCGGCGAGGTGATCATTGTTGTCGATGCCGAGGATCGCGAAAACGAAGGGGACTATATCTGTGCGGCCGAGAAGGCAACGCCGGAGTTGGTCAACTTCATTTTGAGCGGCCGGGGTGAGTTTTGTGCGCCGCTATTACCGGATGTCGCCAAGCGGTTCGCTTTGTTGCCCATTGTCGATGCCAACACCGCGCCGTTGCAGACCGGCTTTCTCACGCCCATTGATCATCGCAGCGGCAAGACGGGCATCACGGCCGAGGAGCGGGCTCGCACTGTTCGCGAGATGGCCCGCAGCGATGCGGTGGCCGGCGATTTTGTCCGCCCGGGGCATGTCCATCCGTTGCTCGCCAAGGAAGGGGGCGTGCTCCGCCGCGCGGGACATACCGAGGCGGCCGTCGATCTCTGCCGCATGGCCGGCCTCGCGCCGGTCGGCGTGTTGTGCGAGATTCTCGATGAAACGGGCGACCGGGCTTCACGCGAGTATCTCAACCAGATCGCCACGAAGCACAACTTAAAAATCATCTCGATTGAGCAGCTCATCGCTCATCGCCGCGTGAGTGAGAAGCTGGTCACGCGCTTGGCTCAAGCCACCATTCCCACCGCCAATTATGGCGACTTCACGATCATTGCTTATGAAGTTCGTTTTGAAACGCAGCAGCCGATTGTACTGGTGAAGGGAAAGCTCGATGAAGTCGAAGCCCCGCTCGTGCGACTGCACTCCTCTTGCTTCACCGGCGACCTGCTCGATTCGCTCCGCTGCGATTGCGGGGCCCAACTGCACATGGCCATGCAGCAGATCAACAACGCGGGCTGCGGCGTGATTGTGTACCTGCCACAAGA
>JAYTUF010000644.1:0-4992 GCA_043744755.1 Anatilimnocola sp. | reverse complement strand
CCTTCCATTGTCCGAGGAAAAAATGTTGCCTAACATTCATTCCTACGAACTCCCCGCCTCAAAAGCCAGAAGCTAGCAGAGGCACTTTGAAAGGGGTGGGCTTCAATAGCCTCGCTTTTGGAAGCGCGGAGGCAACGCAATTGTTCCAACTGCAGCGATCAGCCGCCGAGCACTAGCTCGCGGTTCCGCGGAAACCCGGCTGATAGGCCAAATCCAATAACTGAGTGCCCTGAGTGGGAGGGCGAGGCTCCTGCCGAGCCGTGGACTGGCAACGTGAAGCTGGCCTGCTGCTCCCGGCTCCGCAGGAGCGTCGCCCTCCCAAACTCCCGGCTCCGCAGGAGCGTCGCCCTCCCAAACTCTCGGCTCCGCAGGAGCGTCGCCCTCCCAGTCGATCATCGGCCACGAAACATTCCCGGAATTCTTGCCCGGCAGTTGACAAGCATCCCAGCTATACGGCGAAATACAGGTTGGGGCTGCGGCCTCGTTTGCTTGTCGATCCTTTTTGCGTGGGCTTGTTCATGTTCGCAGCCTGGCGTTTTCAGTTGAAAGAGGCCGAGGCTGCGCTGCAGCAGGGGCGGCTCGAAGATGCCGCGGCGGTCTTGCAACGGGACGATCTGCTGTCTTACTTGCCGATCAAACAACTGTTGGCGCAGGTAGCGGTGGCGGCCGGCCGGCGGGGAACTGAACGAGCCCAGCGCGGGGAGTTCGACGCTGCCTGGCGGGATGTCGATTTAGCCAGGCAATGGGGCGGCGAAACCACGGAACAACTGGCGTCCCAGCGGGCGGTCGTCGATACCGCGCTGGCCGAGGTGGTGCATTATCTCCAGGCTGATGATCCTTCCGGGGCGCAGCAGCGAATCGATGCTCTCGCTCGTCGTCAGGTGAAAGGGATTTCGCTTGATTCACTGCGCGAAGTGACCCGCCGGCTGCAATCGGCGGCCAAGCTCCGCGAGCGAGCGCAGTTCGCTGAAGCTCTCGAGCAACTACAGGCCGCGATCGCCCTGCGGCCTGATTTGACGCCGCTGGAGGACTTGCTGAAGCGGACGCGCGATGCGGCCGAGCAAGCCCGGCAATTGCAAGAACAACTGCATGTTTCGCTGACTGCGAACGATTGGACCAGCATACTAAACCTCGCCGAGCAACTGCTGCAAATCTCGCCCCAATGCCGACTTGCTCGCAATGCGCGGCGGCAGGCCTGGGCGGAAGTCGGCGGCCAATTGGGGGATTCGCGCATGGGCCGCGAGACGCAGCCTTGGTCCTCGTCTCTCTCACCCATTCGCGGCGGCGATGACGATGCGAATCAACCGCGCGGGCCGCGGTTCCTGTTATGGGTCGATGCGGTCGGCGGTTATTTGGTTTGCCTGGGGGACGAAATCGTCATCGGGCAAGCCCATCCGGGCAACCTGGTCGATGTGCCGATTCAAGCCGACATTCGCCGCCGGCATGTTAGCATTCGCCGGGAAGGAGAAGGCTACGTGATCGATCCCCTTGCAGCCCGCAATGTGCTGGCCGGCGCTGCGAGCGCGCGGCAGGCTCGCGTGCGAATGGATGGCAAAGATCTCAAATCCGCCGCGCTGCTTAGCGATGGCGATGAATTTGAACTAGGCGAAGGCGTGCGACTGCGGTTTCGTAAACCACACGCCCTCAGTGCTTCCGCCCGCTTGGAAATTCTCAGCAATCATCGCACCCATCCTTATGCGGACGCAGTGCTCTTAATGGCGGAGTCTGCCGTGCTCGGTCCCAAGTGGCAGAACCATGTGATCTGCCGCGATTGGACTAGCGATGTCGTGCTTTATCGTCAGGAGGAAAACCTGTTCTGCCGGGCGATGCAATCGCTGGAAATCGACGGCAAATTACAAGAAGGCCGCGGCCGCCTCAGCGTGCGTTCGCGAGTCGTCGGCAGCGATTTTTCGCTCAGTTTAGAACCGGTGGAGATTGCCTGATTCCTCTTACTCCCTCTCCTCGGTACTCGCGGTACTCCGCAGAACGACAGGGAGAGGGTTGGGGTGAGGGGCGGATTGGCGAGTGCGCTCCATTCCGCTTTTCACCGAACTCATTCAATTATCAGTAGTTACAACCCAAACGAAACGAAACACCGGCCCATCGAGTACAACTAAGGAAGCGAATCGCCCCCATGAGTCGTAGGCTGCGCGCCGATTCTGGCGGATTCCCGTCAAGATTTTCGTCGCGGCGGCGAACACCCTACAAGCGAAATGGGTCTGCCTGGAATGGCGACAGTAGTTTTCGGCAGGACAGCCAGAGCGAGGAACACTCGTTCGCGCCTGAAGACAATGGCGATAGGAACACGACCAATGAATTTGCGAGCTGCCACCATGCCCGCTGATGCTGAAGAACACAACGCGCAGTCTGCCCCTGCCAAGCCGGCCGGCGGGATCAAGTTTACGTTTGCCAGCGGCGTTCGTCCGTTCGAGGGTTACACACTCAAGCGGGGCATCGGCCGCGGCGGGTTCGGCGAAGTCTATTTCGCCGCGACCGACGCCGGCAAGGAGCTCGCGCTCAAGCACGTCGAGCGAAATCTGGAGGTCGAGCTGCGCGGCGCGAGCCAATGCCTCAACCTCAAGCACCCAAACCTGATCGACCTGTACGACATTCGTTACGACGACCACGGCGATGCCTGGATCGTGATGGAATACGTCGCCGGTGCCAGCTTGAAGGACGTGCTCGATCGCAACCCGAACGGCCTGCCCCGCGACCAGATCGATTTCTGGTTCAAGGGGATCGCCGCCGGCACCGCCTATTTGCATGACCACGGCTTGATCCACCGCGATCTGAAGCCGGGCAACATTTTCGAGGACCAAGGCTACGTCAAAGTCGGTGACTACGGCCTGTCGAAGTTCATTTCGTGCAGCCGCCGCAGCGGGCAGACGGAGAGCGTCGGCACGTTCCATTACATGGCCCCCGAGATTGGCAAGGGCGTGTATGGCAAGGAAATCGATATCTACGCACTGGGCGTGATCCTGTACGAACTGGTCACCGGCCGCGTCCCCTTCGATGGCGAGAGCAGCCAAGAGATCATCATGAAGCACCTGACCGCCGACCCTGATCTGTCGGCGGTGCCGGTGGCCTATCGCGGCGTCATTCAATGCGCGCTGCTGAAGGATCCTGAAAAACGATTCTCCAGCGTCGCCGAAATGCTTTCCGCGCTGGGCAATGTCGCTGGTTCGCCGGTGGTGGCGCCCGCGGCCGTGGATGGGAAGAAGCCGGTCGTCACGGCCGTCGCGGTCCCTGATAAGCCGCTGTATATCGGCGACGACGACCGCGAGATGCACTTTGGCCCGATGCAGCAATCGCGGCATGTCAAAAACAAGCCAGGGCTTCGCGCGACGGTCATTCCCGCGGCCATCGGTATTCCGATGGCTCCGCCTGGGCCCGAACCGATTGCCAAAGCAGTCTCTGCCGGTACCAGCGGTCTCGTGCATTGGTGGAATCAAGGCAGTTTGAACACGCCGGTCAAGGTCGCGCTCATTCTGGCCATCACCGCCCTGGCTGTCGTGAACGGCTTTTGGCTGGTGCCGGTGCTGATTGCCCTGGCGGCCGTTTATGTGCTGTATCTGGGCGTGCGGATGCTCACGTTCGCGGGCCAAACGCGGCCGCTGGTCCCTGCTCAAACAAATACATTGCCGGCGACACAGGCCCGGTCGCGGAAGACATTTTCGCTGGAACATCACGGTCGCCAAGCGCTCGCGATGAAGACCGCCGGCGATCGCGCGGGCGAACTTTCGGGTTCAATGCTCTCAGCCGCGATCATTTCGGCCGTCCTTTGCCTGGTGATACTGATCGTCACTGGCGAAGACTTGCACACCGGCGGTGTCGGCATCTGGACGTTCTATGCCTGGCTAACGCTGACCAGCACGGCCGGTTCGTGGCTGGCTTTGGTCGCAGGCAAGTTCTGGGAACCTCGTCCCGCCGAACAGATGAAGCGCCGGTTTGTGCAGTTGGTCCTCGGCCTCGGCCTGGCGACGTTCGCGTTCGCCACCAGCCAAGTGCTGATGATCGGCGGCCCGCAAGGCCACGCCTTTGAGGCCAACGACATTGGTGAATCACTGGCCAGTCGTGGCATGTACGATGCCGCGGGCGTGCCCGGTCTGACCGCGTTCCTGGCGTACTTCACCGCGGTGTTCGCCACCGTCGGTTGGTGGAAGCAGACCGATCCGCTGCGTAGCTCCCGCCTCCAAGTGGGCGCGCTGGTGGTGACATTGCTCGCAGCCTTTTTGTGGAGCCTGGCCTGGCCGTTCCCACAGCCGTGGGGCGTGATGTTGGCCGGCGCGATCTCGATCAGCGTGCAACTGTCGGCGTCCTGGTTCACGCCGCAGGATCGGGCGGCGCTGAAGCATGCAGCGTTGCGAGCATAGGTGTTATTCAAACGAAAATGGTCCGCATAGCGGACCCTACAAGGTGGATAGATAGGAACATCGTCATGGAACTCCTCATTATTGTCGCGCTGTTGTGCTTGGGTCTCGCGGCCCATCCTTTTGCTGCGAACCGTCTCTCGCCACTTGTGCAGGGCACGGTCGGCTCGCTGTGCGTTGGCGTGTCGCTCGCGCTCACGGGGTTGCTCGCCAGTGGGCTGATCGCGACGCCGAGTCAATTGACACTCGGCTCACAAGCTCAGGCGGCGGCGCTCCCCGATATCGATCGTCCCGCGCCGCCGAGCGAGGCTTCACCGTCACCGGTTCAGCCTGCCGTTGTTCCCAACGACGAAAGCCGCTTCTTCGCGCCCATCGAGCAGAAGTCCGCCGATCAGGGGCCGGAAGGGATTGAGATCTACACTCCCCAAGTAGACACCGTCATCATTCCCCCGGGCCGGCCCACCTGGGTTGAGCAAGCGCCGCAGCGCGAAGGTTCGATCCACTCGACGGCTGTCTGCTCCGATCCTTATGCGACGCATCAACAGGCGATTCAGGCCCTCGACGAAAAGCTGCAAGCGGCTACTACTGCTTACATCAACGAACATCTGCAGTCGGACCTGGC
>JAYTUF010000643.1:0-4997 GCA_043744755.1 Anatilimnocola sp. | reverse complement strand
GCGTTAGCCGATACCCGGGGAAAACCTTGTTGCCCAAAACAAATACCGCCAATCTTCCGTTCAACGCCGGAGCACAGGGAAAGAAGAAAGGTAAAGCTGCCGACGAATGATTCCCAACCCCTACGAATCGCCGCGGGAAACGGAACCATTGAGTGCCCCGCGCGAAAGTGGGTGGCATCCATTCAACTGGCCGTTCGAGCTTGCCATCGGCGGTGGACAACTCTTGTTGCTGATATCCGCGGGCGTCTTTCGTTTGCAGACACATTTGCCCGGGCCGGTTATTCCTGAGCTTGGTCAAGTGCTGGAAAGTTTTGGTTTAATGGGCGGACTAGCCTTGATCGTCGTCGCTGGAATTCGCGGTCTATTCTTCGTTTGTTGCCGTAACCAAAACCGAGCGGTCATCAACGGCCTGCTGTGCGTCGGCGGGTTCGTCAGTTTCATCGGCGCCCTTTCGATGTTTATTGGGAAGTGAATTCAGCTGGTTCTTCTCGCTGCACTCGAACAACACGTAAACGCCCCATTATCTCTTGCATTCGGGGCCGTGATCTCCGATAGTAAGGGATACGTCCGCCCCGCCGGTATTTCTCTCCCGCTGAGGAATCCATGCTACGTCCCGCCTTGTTGCTTGCACTCTTGCTGAGCTGCGCGAGTAGTTTGCGCACATTTGCCGACGAAAAACCGCTGCGCGAACTGATCGACGCGGAGACTTCCGCCGCCTGGCAGCGTGAGAAGCTCACACCCGCCGCGCTGACCAGCGATTCGGAGTTTCTCCGCCGCGTTTATCTTGACGTCGCCGGAGTGATTCCGACGTATGACGAAGCGATTGCATTTCTGAATGACAATGCCAGCGACAAACGGGCGAAGCTGATTGACAAGCTGCTCGATTCACCCCGCTCTGCTCTGCATCAGGCTGACCTGTGGGATTTAATTCTGTTCGGCCGCAATCCGCCTGGATACGGCACCGATCGGCGTGAAGGAATTCAGGGCTGGCTGAAGGATCAATTCGCGGCCAACACGCCGTATGACAAGTTGGTCAAGGACCTGCTCAAGGCGGAAGGGAATTCCGTCGAGCAAGGGCCGGCGATGTACTATGTGCAGTATCGCAATCAGCCTGAAGATTTGAACGAGCGGGTGACGCAGACTTTCCTTGGCGTGCAACTGCAATGTGCCCGCTGCCACGATCATCCGTTCGATGATTGGAAGCAGACCGATTTTTTCGGCATGGCCGCCTTCTTCGCCCGGCTGCAGATCGCGGAAGTCGGCAAGAAGGACAATCTCACGCTCTACGCCGTCGGCGAGAAGAACTCCGGCGAAGTGCTGTTCACTGGTCCCGCCAAGGATCAAACGCCGGGCAAGAAGGGTGATCCGATCAAGCCGAAGTTCCTGCACGGCGATGCGCTCGCTGAACCAGCGTTGCCCGAAGGTTATAAGGAGCCGAAGGTCGAAGGGAATAAGTTGCTGCCACCGCCGACGTTTTCGCGCAAGGATCAACTCGTAGATTGGATCACCAAGGCCGACAATCCGTACTTCGCCCGCGCTATTACCAACCGCACTTGGGGGCAATACTTCGGCCGCGGCATCGTGCATCCGGTCGATCATCTCAGCGACGCCAATGCGCCCAGCCATCCGACCTTATTAGATGAACTGACAAAGTGGTTCGTTGCCCATAACTTCGATCTCAAGGCGCTCACTCGCGAATTGCTCAACAGCCGGACGTATCAGCTTTCGAGTGCTGGCACGACGGGCGATGCCCAGCCGATCTGGTTCCAGCATGGTCGCACGCGCCCTTTGTCTGCCGAAGAACTGGCGGAGAGTTGGCGACTGGCGACGGGCTTTGACGAAGCCAACAAGGGCAAGGAAAAAGAAAAGGTTCCCAACCGCTTCAACCCGCTGACCCGCGATTATGTGGTTCGGTATTTCGGCCAGCCCACGAATGGCGTGGGTGATTTCCAAGGCGGCCTGGCCGAACACTTGTATCTCAACAACGGACAACTGGGCAGCCTGTTAGTGACGTCCCCCGGCAGCTTGCTGGCGACGATCAGCGAGAAAGACAAGCCGGCCGGAGAACGGCTGGATCGGCTGTTCGTGCAAACGCTGAGTCGCTTGCCATCGGCCGCCGAGCGTGAACGGTTTGAGGAATTGCTGGCCGGCGGCAAGGATGTCGAGGATGTCCGCCGCGATCTGGTTTGGGCGCTTATCACCTGCAGCGAATTTCGGTTCAATCATTAGGAGTTTCGTTATGCCTGCAAGTTGCACTCCCGCCGAACATTTGTCCCGCCGCGCTTTGATGCAGGGCGTCCTGGGCGTGGCCGGCGGCGGCGTGGTGATGAATTGGGGTGGTCTCACGCAGACCGCACTGGCGGACGAAGTCATCCGCGCGAAGAAGCATTGCATCTACCTGTTCATGAACGGCGGCTGCAGCCAGTTTGAAACATTCGATATGAAGCCAGGTCGGCCGACCGGCGGTCCGTTTCGGCCAATTGCGACGAACGTGCCCGGCACGCAGATTTGCGAACTGATGCCCAAGATGGCGCAGAAGATGAGTGACATCGCCGTCATTCGCTCGATGCGGACCAGCCAGGTCGATCATCCGGGCGGCATTTATTTGATGCATACCGGCTATCAGCCGACGGCCAATGTTCGCTTTCCGGAGTTCGGCGCGATCGTGGCCAAGTATCAAGGCCGCGAGCAGACCGACCTTCCCAACTTCATCAAGATTTTCGGCCATGGCGATGCGGGGGCGGGCTTTCTCGGCCCGCGATATCAATCGTTTGGTCTGGGCACCGAAGGGCAGCTTCCCACCTTCTCCGGTTCGAGCATCACGGCCGATAAGGAACTGCGGCGGCATGAAGTACGAGCCTTTATGGAAGATCAATTCGCCGCTCAGCACAAGTCCGAATTGGCGCGGATGCATCGCGAGTCGTACGAAGCCGCGCGACGGCTGGGGAGCGCCAAGGAAGTGTTCAAGATCGATAGCGAATGGGAAAAATATCGCGAGCTATACGGCAACAGTGCGATGGGCCGGCGGATGTTGCTCGCGCGGCGGCTCGTCGAAGCGGGCGTGCCATTCATTGAAGTGGGGCAGAGCAGTTACGACACGCATGGCGATAATTTCACGGGGCACAAGGGCCTGCTGCCGCCGATGGAACATGCCTGGGCGGGGCTGATCACCGATCTGAAAGACCGCGGCCTGTTCGACAAAACGCTGATTGTGTGGGCCGGCGAAATCGGCCGCACGCCCAGCATCAACAACCGCGCGGGGCGAGATCATTACGTTCGCTGCTGGTCCACCGCGCTCGCCGGTTGCGGCGTCAAAGGCGGCGTCGTTCACGGGACCAGCGATGCCGACGGCATCGACATCACCGACAAGCCGGTCACCGAAGGGGACTTCTTCGCGACCATCTACCAGGCCCTGTCAATTGATCCGAAGATTGAGAATTACAGTGGCGTGCGGCCGATCCCGCTCGCGCCGTTTGGTTCGAAGGTGGTTAGTGAGTTGCTGGCCTAAACCTGGGAGGGCGAGGCTCCTGCCGAGCCGCCAACCATGGGAGGGCGAGGCTCCTGCCGAGCCGCCGTAGCGAAAGACAACGTCGATTTGCAAGTCCCGGCTCCGCAGGAGCGTCGCCCTCCCAACGGAAATCTCATGAAAATCGAAAATCCAAAACTGCTCTATCAACTGACGTTTGAAGGTGCATGGCCCTCCGCGGTTGCCTTCTTAGGGTCCGGTCGGCGACTCGCAGCCGCGAATCAAGATGGCCAGCTTTATGTCTGGGAGTTGCCCGCCGAGCCGGGCAAGTTCGAGCCGGGCAAGTTCGAGCCGGAAAAGAACAGTGATCGGAAAGCGCCGAACCACGCGCCGGCGCGTCGGCTGGACGGTCACACCAACGGCGTGACGCACCTACGATCGACCCGCGACGGCAAGCTGCTGATCTCGGCTAGTATCGATCATTCGATTCGTTTCTGGAATGCCGAAGCGCCCGCCAGCGGGCAGGCCGATGCGATTCTCGATATCGATCAGCGGAAGAGCAAAGCCAAGCGTGAAAGAAAGGATGAACTCCTCACGGCGCCAGGTGTGATGGTCGAAACGGCGACCTCGACGCAGGTACTGGAAGGGCATCGCGATTGGGTCCTGGCTTTGGGAATCAGTCACGACGAACGCCGGCTGATCAGCGGCGACGGCGCGTCGAGCGTCATCACTTGGGAACTTCCCTCCGGCAAAGAGCTTTCGCGCTGGAACGGCTACGCCTGGAACTGGATTCACGCTGCCGCCCTCTCGCCCGATGGGCAACTCGCGGCCATCAGCGAATTTTCGTACAAGCGGGACGATTTCGATATTCCCGCCCCTGCACTTCGCCTGCACGATGCCGGCAGCGGCGAGGTGAAGCACGACATCGTCAAACTGCTCTACCCCAAGTTTGACATCACGAAAACGTCGTACGACGCAGCCCAATTGTGGCGGAAGTTCTTCTCCAATGGCCTCGTGGCGATGGACATTTCCCCCGATGGCAAACTTCTGGCTGCCGGCCAGGGCGGCGAAAATGACACCGGCAAGATTCACATCATTGAGCTGGAGTCGGGCAAAGTGCTGCGCGAAGTTTCGGGCCATCGATACGGCGTGACCGATTGCCGGTTCTCCGCCGATAGCCAGTTGATTCTCTCCACCGGCCGCGATACCACGCTCCGCATCACGCAAGTCAGCGACGGCAAAGAGGTCGCGGCGCTGGGCAGCGCCCGCGGCGGGCAGTTCAAAGACTGGTTCTCGGCGCTCGCCATCTCGCCCGACGAGCAAACCGTGGCCGCGGCCGATATTGCGGGACTGGTTCACGTTTGGTCGCTCGTGGGCTAACTCCCTCTCCTCGATACTCCGGGGAGAGGGCCGGGGTGAGGGGTCGACCCGCGAACAGACTAGCCACTTGATTCAAACTACAGTTCAAGCCGGAACTGCGGGGTACCTTGTTCCGGCCTACTGGGTTGGCTTCAGAAGCAACCGGTTACGA
>JAYTUF010000642.1:0-5009 GCA_043744755.1 Anatilimnocola sp. | reverse complement strand
TTTTGCCCCCACGCTGCTGACCATCGCCGGCGTGGCGCGCCCACTTCATTTTCAGGGACAACAGTTTTTGGGTTCGGCCATGCGTCCCAAGCGGATCTACATCTTCGCCGCCCGAGATCGAATGGACGAAACGCTCGACATCATCCGCGCCGTGCGCGACGAGCGATTCAAATACATCCGCAACTACCGGCCGGATCTGCCGTATGCTCAGCACATTACTTACATGGATCTGATGCCCACCATGCAGGAATGGCGACGGCTGGCGAAGGAAGACAAGCTGCTCGGTCCTCAAGCAATCTTTTTCCAGGCTACCAAGCCCGTCGAAGAACTGTACGACACTGCCGCCGATCCGCATGAAGTCAACAACCTGGCCGCCAAGCCGGAGTTCGAGCAGGACCTGCTCCGGCTGCGAGCCGCCCACGAACAATGGCGGAAAGATACCGGCGATTTGGGACTGATTCCTGAAGCAACGTTGAACGAACAGCGCCGCCCCGGCGGCAAATGGTCGAACACAGCGGAACCTAAGATCACGCTAGTCGGCGGCAAGGCCACGATCACCTGCGAAACGGCAGGGGCTTCGCTGGCCTATACCTGGGCTGGACTGGAACAAGCAGGCAGACCACTCTGGCGGTTGTATACCAGCCCCGTGAATGTGCCCGCGGGCAAGACGCTGCAGACCAAGGCCTGCCGATTGGGATACAAGGATAGCGAGGTCGTCGAAGCATCGCCGTAGGGTCCGCTGTGCGGACCGTGTTGGAGTTCCGGCTTCAGCCGGCGAGTCGAAAGCCGAAGCGCGTTGCAAGCAACGCGGCGAAATGGGGACTACTTCCGTTCGTTCACCGGTTTCCAAGGTCGGTCGGCTAGACCGGTGTAGATTGCCCGCGGGCGGATCAGGCGATTGTTGGCGAGTTGCTCGATGACGTGGGCGCTCCAGCCGACGACGCGGGCGACGACGAATAAGGGGGTGTAGAGGTCGATGGGGAGGCCCAGGTAGTGATAGAGCCGGGCGCAGGGCCAATCGACGTTGGGCGGCAGCTTCTTTTCTTGCCGGACGATGGTTTCAATGATCTCGGCTGTTTGTTCGAGCTCGTCGTTGCCTGTTTCTTTGGCAACTTCAACCGTGAGTGTCTTCAGATAGACGGCCCGCGGATCGCCGTCTTTATAGACGCGATGGCCAAAGCCCATGATGCGGCGTTTCTCGGCGAGCGCTTTGCGAATCCAAGCTTCGGCTCCCGCGGCGGAGCCCACTTCCTGCAGCACTTCCATCGCCCGTTCGTTCGCGCCGCCGTGCAGCGGACCTTTGAGAGCGCCGATGGCGGCGGTGATGGCGGAGTGCAAATCGGAGAGGGTTGAGACGACGCAGCGGGCCGAAAATGTGGAGGCGTTGAACTCATGCTCGGCGTAGAGGATCAGTGAGACATCGAGGGCTTTGACTTGCCGAGCGCTGGGCTGCTCGCCGCGGAGCATCCATAAGAAATTGGCGGGTAGCGGCAAACTGGGATCGGCGGCGATGGCTTCCAGGCCATTTTTCAAACGCTGCCTCGCCGCGACGATGACGGGCATCTTGGCGATCAAGCGCTCGGACTTGCGGATGTTGGCGGCCGGGCTGTTGTCGTTTACTTCGGGCTCCCAGTGCGCGAGCAGGCTGGCGGCGGACCGGAGGACGTCCATGGTGGACGCCGTTGCCGGAATCGACCGCAGCGTATCGAGCAATTCAACAGGGACGTTTGCCGCCTGGCCTAAGCGCTGACGGAAGGCCTTTGATTCAGAGGCCGTCGGCAACTCGCCATGCAGGACGAGGTAGGCGACTTCCTCGTAGTTGGAGTTGGCCGCGAGGTCTTCGATGGTGTAGCCACGATACGAGAGGCCGGTTTCAACGGTGCTGACGGCGGTTTCGCCGGCGACGACGCCTTCGAGGCCGGGGCTGTAGGTTTCGGTCATGGTAGTAGTTCGCTCGTTGAGAGTTATTAAGAAACCATTGCTCACTCGCAAGTCGGCCCCTCACCCCAACCCTCTCCCTGTTATTCCGCCGAGTACCGCGAGTACCGAGGCGAGGGAGCAAGGAAGAATTAGCCGCCAAAATGGGCGCGGTCGCGTTCTTCGAAATCTTGATAGTCGAGTAGGTCGTAAAGTTCTTCGCGGGTTTGCATCAGGTCAAGTAATGATTCTTGCGAGCCTTCGGTGGCCAGCACGGCGAGGGCTGCTTCGGCCGCCTTCATGGCGACGCGTTGCAGCGTGACGGGATACAGCACCGCAGAGTAACCCATCCCCGCGAGGTCGTCGAGCGTCAGGAGCGGACTCTTGCCGAACTCGGTCATATTAGCAATCAGCGGCGCTTCAATCTCGCGCGCGAACCTGGCGAACTCTTCAGGCGTGGCGAGCGCTTCAGGAAAAATCCAATCAGCGCCGGCCGCGAGATAGGCTCTGGCCCGCGCGAGCGCGTCTTCAATGCTCGTCACGCCGCGGGCATCCGTCCGCGCGATGAGGACGGTATCGGGATCGCTCCGCGCACCTGCAGCGGCCCGTAACTTCGCGCACATCGCTTCCGTATCGATGAGTGATTTGCCTGAAAGATGCCCGCACCGTTTGGGCAGCACCTGGTCTTCGAGTTGAATCGCGGCGGCCCCGGCTGCTTCCAGTTCAACGATGGTCCGTTCGACGTTGAGCGCTTCGCCGAAACCAGTGTCGGCATCAACGATAACGGGCAGCGTCATCGCGCGCGTCAGATAGATCGTCTGCTGGGCGAGTTCGGTCAGCGTGAACAGACCCACATCGGGCAGTCCGAGCACGCCCGCGGAAAATGCGCCGCCGGAAAGATAGACCGCATCGTAACCCATCCGCTGAATCAGCCTGGCGAAGAGGGCGTTTGGGGCGCCGGGAACTTGGATCGTCGATTCCTCGATCAGCAGGCGGAGTTGCTTGCCGGGAGAAGCGTAATCTTCAGGATTGAAGGGTTCATGATCGTGGCCATCGTGGTCGTGCTCGCAGTTTTCGTGATCGTGTTCGGGGGGCATGGTTTGTCCAGTGTGATTTGAGATGCGATTGATATTGTATTTGTTCAAGTGCCGCGGCCGGGGCCGAACCACTCGATGTGTTTGCGGGGGCAGAAGTGGTAGCCGCGCTGCGTGCAGTAGGGCACGAGCCATTCCGCCGCGCGTTGCAGTTCCGCGGAGTCCACCCCCTGTGGCATCAGCCAGACTTTGTCGGCGGGAATGCGTTCGAATTCGCTGAGCCAGCGGTCTACTTCTTCACAATCAGTCGGGCTATCGATCACGAATTTCAATTGAACGTCATACTCCGCCAGCAAGCGGCGGATGACGGCCGGTTGATGTCGCTCGCGTTCATGCCGTTCACTCCAAGTGCCGGCCCCTTGCACTACGGGCGTGGAACTAGCGAGTTTCGGGCTGATTGACATCAGGTCGCAGGCAACGGGTAAGTACAGCGTGCCCGAGGTCTCGATGGTGATGTGCCAACCACGCTGCCGCAATTGTGCACAGAGCGGAATCAACTCGGCAAACAGCATTGGTTCGCCGCCCGTGATAATCACGTGGCGCAAGGTCACTTGTGCTGGCGAGGCGAGTACCTTCAGCCAAGGCCCGCCGGCGGATTTCAGTCGTTCGATCTCTTCCAGAATTTCCGCAACCTCGCGATCGTCTCCTTCCGGCCGCCAACTGGTGAACGGCGTGTCGCAGAACCAGCAGCGCAAGTTGCAGCCGCTGGTGCGCACCAGCGCACTGGGGGTGCCGGTCAGGCGACCTTCGCCTTGTAAGGAGGAATAAATCTCAGCAATGCGCACAGGGGATCAATTCGGATTGTGACGGTGAAGCAGGAAAACGCGGAAGGTTCCGGCCAGGCCTTGATTGTATCGCTGGAGCGGTGTTTCGGCCTTGGGGTAGCGGATTGGGAAATCGAGGGCAGGCTGGTGCCGATTGTGGCAGTGAAACGCTCGCGGTACCGCGCAAGAGTTTTCCTCGCAATTAGACACAGCCCGGTTGTGACCTAGTTTTCTAAAAGCACAGCAAGCCCAATCCTCCAGATACCTGAGGGGCCGTGCTTCGTTTGCGCTTCCTCTCCCTTTCGCTTGATCGTCAATCGTGAACCATCCTCATCGCATCCTGCCGACCACGCCCGTACTGTTTCTGGCAGCGACGTTCACCGCCATGGGTCTGAGCTGGTTCGTGGAGGTCTGGATCGGCCAGCCATCGCTCCTGTTGCGGGCGGTGTTCCTCGCCGGCGGTGCCGCGCTGGCTATCCTGGTGAGCGGATTGAGCGAACAGCGGCATGTGCTCGCTTGCCAGACGGCGCGGCGGTACATCGAGATGCTCTGTCAGCTTGACTCGAATGCCTGGTTGCCCGGCAGCGTTAGTTCGCTTCCCGATCTCCCCGCGACGAATGCCTTTCGGCCGGTCCTCGCCAGTGTGCGACAATGTTTGCAACAGTTGGCCGAGCGGGTCGAACAGGCCGACCATCAGCGGACGGCGGCGGAAGCGCGAGTGCATCGCATTGCCCTGGAGCGCGATCAACTAAAGGAAATCCTCAGCGGCCTGAACGATCCCGTCGTGGCCGTCGATTGCTTTGGGGAAGTGATTCTGGCCAATACGCCGGCGACGAAGTTGTTGCACTTGTCAACGACGACCCAACATCCGGCCCTCGCGCAACTCGCCAGATGCGAAGAGTTGGTCAGCCTGCTCACGGAAACGCGCAAGCGCCGCACCACGTCTCATCGCACCGCGGAAATCAACCTACCAGACGATACAGGGCTGCAGCATTGGTTCCGCATCAGTTGCCGCGCGCTGGCCGACGATGGGTCCGCGCAACAGCCGCTGGCCGCCGATAAGTTGTCCAGCAGCCAAGGGGCCGTCGCGGTCCTGACCGATATCACGCACGAGAAGGCGATTCAAAAACGAAACGCGGAGTTTGTGTCGGCCGTCAGTCATGAAATGAAGACGCCCTTGGCAAGTGTGCGGGCCTATGTCGAACTGCTGGCCGATGGCGACGCCGAAGACGAA
>JAYTUF010000641.1:0-5014 GCA_043744755.1 Anatilimnocola sp. | reverse complement strand
GATTGAAAGTTAGAATGAGAATGAACTCTGCACAGGAACAAAAGAATGAAACTGACCGCCGTCTTCATGGCCGTGCCGGAAGGCTACATTGGCTTCGTGGAAGAACTCCCAGGCGCGAACACGCAGGGTGACACATTGGCAGAAGCCCGCGAAAACCTCAAGGAGGCGGTTCAATTAATGCTGGACGCGAATCGCGAGATTTCGTAGTCGACCATTACCGATCGGGGTTCGAGGTTCGTCAGTCGACGCAACGAGTCATCGACGTACCCATTCAATTCGAGATTCCTCCAAGATGGAGGGCTGCCGCGTGACCGATGCGAATCACAAAAGAAATTCGCTCCGGATACACCGTTCTAGCATGGGCCACGGCCCGGCTGAATGAGTCCGCCAGAAAATGGTCGCCTGATTCTGGTTCAATGGCGACGAATCGATTCCGTTCACTGGCTTCCAACTTGGTTTGCAGCCGCTCGGTATAGATTTGCTGCGCCCGTTCGGCCACGCTCTGATTCTGGTCGGAGATCATCGCTGACTCCTTAATTGACGAATGAACTTTACAGCTGCAATAGCCATGATATTCGAGGCACTCGTCCTGTACGACACATGGCTCCGGTTTCTCACGCCGCCTTGCCCACCAACCGCTCAATCGTTTGCACGAGCGGCCCGAAGTGATAAGGCTTGGCGATGAAGCGGTCGGCCGTCGATTGCCGGGTCGGCGGCGTGTTGCCGAGGACGATCAGGCCAATGTTGGGCAGCCTGGTTTCGGCCGCGAATTCGTTTTGCAGGCTGTTATCGACGGTAGGTTGATCGAAGTCGAGCACGATCACATCGGGCCGTTCGGAGCGGGCGAGTTGCAGGCCGCGGCGCGGCTCATCGGCTTCGAAAATTCGTAGGCCCCGCAACTGCAAAATGGTGGCGAGGACTTCGCGGGCTTCGGACGAAGGTTCCACCAGCAAGACGCTGGGGGAGGGATGCTCGGCGGGGACGATCTTCACGGCGGGCTCCGCGGAAGGTAGGAAATCGCAGGCGGGTGGGGAGAATAGCGGGCGTTGGCGTGACTGTCAAAGCGAGTTTTTCGAAGCTTACTATTTCGCTTGTTTCAGCACTTCCCGCACAATCACTTCTTCGATCTCCGGTGCCCAGATTGCCGGCAGGCCGTAATAAACCATCGCGCCGCCCCCTTCATAGCCTCCCTCGATCAGCACGCGGCGGCTGGGGATATAGGCCATCACGTCGTTGGCATAGCCGGCGACCCAGGTCTTCGTGCCGCGCAAGTCGGACTTGAGCCGCAGCGCAAAATCGACGACGACCTCGCCGCCCAAAATCACCCATTGCACATCGGGCCCCAGCTTCCAAACCGCGACCGGATAAGGATAGTCGCTGCGGAGCGGCTTACCGTCGGCGATATCGGCCAGCAACATCTTGGCACGGGCGGCCTGGTATTTGTCTTTGCCGACGGCAGCGATTTCGAGTTCTTCTTTCGTGGGCAACCTGTCCAGCGGAGCACTGATCTCGCGATACGTCGTCGTCAGTGTGCCGCTGATTGGCGTGAGGTCGTTCTTGAGCGCCGCATCGACGGCGTCCGCCGTTTGCCGGCCGTAGTCTTCCGCCAGCGCGACCGTTCGCCGCGGCAACGGATTTTGATCGGCGCCACAGCCCGCCCAGAAGAGCGCAAGGCAACCCGGATGCCGCTTCTCAAGTTCAAGCTGAGCATAGCCGGGCCAATCGGCACACCAGTCGTAGCCCGAAAGGACCGTGGCGTGACAGGCATAACCGAATAACAGTGCTCGGAGTTCACCTTTGTCATTGTGGACCGCGAGCAGCGGCAGGTCGTGATCGTGCGGACCGAGAATCTTTCCATCGGCTTTGAGCTGCGGCACTTCCGCCTCTTTGTTCGTCCGGCGATTCACGGCAAACGTCGCCTTGCCAGTCGTCCAACCAAGCTTCGCCGGCTGCAAATCTTTCAGAGCCTTCCCGGCCAGGACCACCAACTGCTCTTCCAGTTTGCGTGCATAGGCGTGGATCAGTTCTTTCTGATCCGCGGGCAAAAGATATTCATGCATCGGCCGCAGGTTCTTGCTGACCACCGGCCCACTATGCGTATGCGAACAGAAAATCGCGATCTGTTCGCGTTTCAGGCCATACTGCTTTTCAATCCCCGCACAAATGGCCTGCGACAATTCCCGATCAATGCCAACCAGGTCGAGCGTGATCGCCAAGCCGCGATTACCCTTCTCGTCTTGCAGCACAATCGCCTTGGCCCATAACTCCGTCAGCAATCCATCCGCCGGCCGATTTCGTGCGCCATACCCGGCCATCCACATCGCCTTCTCGGGCGTGATCTTTTCCTTCGCGAGACCCACCTGCCAGGAATCGGCAGCGGTGGCGAAGTGGCTGGTGCAGAGGGTAATGATTAACAGAGCATTAATGAAGAATTGTTTGGGCATGATCGTAATCCGTCTTACTCCCTCTCCTCGGTACTCGTGGTACTTCACGGACTTACAGGGAGAGGGTTGGCGTAAGGGGTTGTAGAAGTGTGAATGAGCGCTGATCGAGAATAGCTGACTCTGAGCGCACGGCTTCGTCAACTCAAAAAAGACATTTGCCTAGTCAGGCGTCTTTGCTGCCCAGCCCCTCACCCCGGCCCTCTCCCCGGAGTACCGAGGAGAGGGAGAGAGAATACTCACACCCGATTGGCCTTCAACTCCGCCAGCGAATAGAACGTCTCGCGCCAACGAATGCCGCCGCGAGCGAACGTGAGGATCATGGCCCGCCACTGAATGTAGATGAACATCATGACCGTGAATGGAAAGCCCAGCGCGGTGCTGATGGGCAACTTCATGCCGTAAGCACAACCGGCGGCCGTTGTTAGCTGTGCGATTACAGCGACCAGATAGAACCAGCGGGCGGGACCGGGCACGATCCAGATTGCCGCGTAAGGCCAGACGTTGAAGGCGAGCGAGAAGAGTGACGAGATGACGGTGAAGACAATGCTGTAGTCAACACCAGCAAACGCGTTTTTCTCCAAACCCACGATGACCTCGCGCAGTGACGAATACCATTCGACGGCGATCATCCCCACGCCATGCACCACATCTTGCCGATGGCCTGTCTTCTTGATGAGCTTGCCGAGCTTCAGGTCGTCGTCGGGGCGCATCCGAATCGGTTCATGCCGGCCGATGCTGCGATAGACGCTCGCGCGGACGAGGTTGAAGGCCCCGATGCCAATGTGCGCTGGACTCTTGGGATTGCGAACCCGCCAGGGCTTCACGAATAGCGTGAAGTAGATCGAAAACATGACGACAAAGGCGTGTAGCAGCCAGGAGTTCATCTGCACATCGGGCGTGGCCGTGAGATGATCGAGTCGCTGGTCGAGCGCATAGGCTATTGCGCGGCGGACGGCGGTTGGCTCGAAGATGATGTCGGCGTCGGTGAACAGGAGCCATTCGCCATCGGAATGTTCGGCGCCGAGCTGTAGCGCGTGATTCTTGCCGAGCCAACCCGCGGGCAATTCCGTCACGGTGACGACATTCAGTTGCGGATACTCACGAGCCAGGCGCGACATGATCTCGCCGGTGCGATCCGTCGAGCGATCATTGACGAGCGTAATCTGCAGCTGGGGATAGTCGATGTGTACTAACGAGCGAATCGCCTGCTCAATGTTCCGCTCTTCATCTTTCGCGGCGGCGATCAGCGAGATGCGCGGCAAGACTTCTGTCGTTGGCACCGTCGCCAGTCGAGTGATCAGGCGATCGCTGTACGCCAGCAGCATCGCAATGAAAACGGATAACGCAGCCGCGACCGCTGCGTGAATTAGCAAGACCCATTGCAGGATCGGCCAAACCTGTTGCCAGAGTTCATTCATGCCAGCCCCAGCAGGCGGCGGGCATTGTCTCGGAAGATTTTGGCCTGGACCTCCTGGGCGAGTTCCAGCTTGTCTTCAAACAAATCGAACTGTGGCACCGCCTGAGCCGGGGCGAGAAAATCCGTGCCGAACATGATTCGATCCTGGCGACGAATCAAAAACTGTTTGCCAAAATCCAGATCGCGGCTAATCGAACCCGCGCCGCTGCCGGCCGACAGATCGCCATGCAAGTTAGAGAACTTTTCCATCAGCGCATCGATCGCGCCGCCGAGCGCGACCTTCCCCTTGGGGTAGCCCCCCAGATCGACCTGCGTCACCGCGCCCGAAATCGAAGCCCACCAGCCCGGACCGTGGCCGATGAATTGGCAGTCTGGATGTTCCGCCAACGCCTTGGCGAGACCGGGCAGGCCCGGCTTATCGAGATTGCGCTGATTGTCGAGATGAAACAGCAGGGGCCACTTCAGTTCGTGGCAGGCAGCGTAGATGGCCATGTTGCGTGGATCGTCAATGGCCACGCCCGGCTTGTGTTCGCCAAAGCCTTTGGCGCCGGCATCACGGTACTTCTGCAACATCGCCAGTAACCCCTGCGCGCCGCCCGTGTAGCTGGTCCGCGGATCGATGCAGCAGAAGGGAATGAGCCGATCGCGAAAAGGAAGCGTTTGTTGCAGAACATAGTCGCTGGTCAGCAAATAACTCGACGACTCGGGCGAGACCAGCGGCAACACCACCGCCTGTGCGATCTTGTGCGCATCCATCCAGCGGAGCAGTTCTTCCGCGGTGAGCGGAACCGTGGTGTTCCAGGTCTGGCCCAGATGTGTGTGCATATCGACGTAATCGCCCGGTGGGAATTTCTTCGCGTCAGCTCCGAAAACTCGAGTCGCCGGTGCAGCCACAATCGAAGCAGCGGCCGCGGCGAGAAAACCGCGGCGGGTAAGATGATTCGTCGGAGGAAGCGGATTCATAAGACTGGTCCTCGGAGGTTGCCACAAATCATACTCGATCACACGATCCCATTTCGCCACGTTGCTCGCAATGTGCTTGACTATGCAATAATCGCGTGATGTTAACCCACGAACAATCACCCTCCCCACTCGCGCGCTATCGTTTGGCGGCGGTCATCTTCGCGATGACCTATCCCACGCTGCTGACCTG
>JAYTUF010000640.1:0-19533 GCA_043744755.1 Anatilimnocola sp. | reverse complement strand
CGGAACTGCGGAGTACCTTGTTCCGGCCTACTCTTTGATTCTTAAATGGGACTACGAAAAACATCATGCTCGATCGCAACAAGATCATCGAAAAGTTCCGTGTGCAGTCTGGGAAGAAGTTCCGCATCAAGGATCACGATCCAGGCTGGGCCGGCGATCAGGATGTGCCGGTTGAGCAGCGCAAGGAACTTGCCAAAGAATCGCTAACGCAAGACGTATCGGAACTTGCCGAAGCGCAGGAACTGCTGTATGCGGATGATTCGTGGTCGCTGTTGGCGATCTTTCAGGCGATGGACGCCGCGGGGAAGGATAGCACCATCAAACATGTGATGTCGGGCATCAATCCGCAGGGCTGCCAGGTGTTTTCGTTCAAGCATCCATCTGCGGAGGAACTCGATCATAACTTTTTGTGGCGGTGTACCAAGTGCCTGCCGGAGCGCGGGCGAATTGGCATCTTCAATCGGTCATATTATGAGGAAGTGTTGATCGTCAAGGTGCATCCGGAATTAATCGATGCCCAGCGCATTCCGGGCGTCAAACCGGGCGACAAATTGAAGAAGGAATTCTGGCAACATCGTTACGAAGACATCAACGCCTTTGAGAAACATTTGCATCGCAACGGAACGGCCATCGTCAAGTTCTTTTTGAATGTCTCTCAAGAGGAGCAGAGCAAGCGGTTTCTCAAGCGAATCGACGATCCGGAAAAGCACTGGAAATTCGCGGCCGCCGATCTAACGGAGCGAGGTTTCTGGAACGAATACATGGAGGCGTATGAAACGTGCCTATCGGAAACCAGCACCGATGACGCACCCTGGTACGTGATCCCCGCCGATCATAAGTGGGTGACGCGGGCGGCCGTCGCGGCGATCATGAATCAGACCATTCGCGATTTAGGTTGCAAGTGGCCGAAGATATCGGAGCAGCAAAAGGCCGCGATCGAACAGTCTCGGCAGCAATTGAAGGGGAAAGAGTCATAGTATTCCTCACGCTCCGCGTGATGATTCCTCACGCGGAGCGTGAGGAGTACAATGGCAGACATCTCTTCTTGGGGAGTTTTCGATGCGCAACAAATCATTGCAAACGCTCGGCGGGCTCGCAGCCCTGGCGGTGTTCTCCGTTGCATTGGCCTCGGGCCAAGAGGCGGAGCGCAATCGTGCCGAAGCGCGGGTGGCGATGATTCGGCAGGTTGATCAGCGTATCGACGAGGCCCTCACGAAGGCCAAACTGGCCGCCGCGGACGATGCGGACGACACAGAGTTTCTGCGGCGGGCCTATCTCGATTTGACTGGGTCGATTCCGCGGGTCGCCGACGCGCGGCGGTTCCGCGCCGATCAGCGGGCAGATAAGCGCGCACGCTTGATCGATGAACTGCTCGCTTCTCCATCGCATGCCAATCATCTGGCCAACATCTGGCGATCGATCATGCTCCCTGGCGGCGTGAATTTGGAGCAGATCACCAGCGTGGTCGGCGTGCAGAATTGGCTCCGGCAGCGGTTCGTCGAAAACTTGCGCTATGACAATCTTGTTTCGGAACTGCTCGTCGCGACCGCTGGCGATGATGCGGGGCCGGCCTTGTATTACACGTCGCTCGAACTCGCGCCGGAGAAACTTGCTTCCAGCACGGCGAGAATATTTCTCGGACTGCAGATTGAATGTGCCGAGTGCCATGATCATCCGTTTGATAAATGGAAGCAGCCTGACTTTTGGGGCTATGCGTCGTTCTTCGCGCAGCTTCAGCGGCCAGAGAACAACCCGGGGATGCAAGCTCGGCTGATCGATTTGGAAACAGGTGACGTGAAGATACCTAACACCGAAGAAATTGTGCCGCCGAAATTCCCCAGCGGCGGAGCGCCTTCCACGGACGAGCTTGGGTCGCGGCGAATGAAGCTGGCGATCTGGATGGCTTCGCGAGACAATCCGTACCTGGCGCGGGCGGCCGTGAATCGGGCCTGGTCGATTCTGTTTGGCCGCGGTTTGGTTGAACCCGTGGATGATCTCGGGCCACACAACCCCGCGTCGCATCCCGAATTGCTGAATGAGCTGACGGAGTATTTCATTGCGACTGGCTTCGATTTGCGTGAGTTGCTCCGCACATTGGCAATGACCAAAACGTATCAACGGACCAGTCGCTGGACATCGGCTGCGGTTCCGTCGGAAGCGTACGCTCACATGCCGGTAAAGTCGCTCACAGCCGATCAACTCTATGATTCGCTCAATCGCGTGCTGGTCCGCCGCGGCCAAGGACAGATGCCGGGGCTGAATGTGCGCAGTCCGCTGCTCGATCCACAGCGGCAGCAGTTTCTCACCAAGATGCAAGTGCAAGGACGTTCGCCTCTCGATTACCAGGCGGGCGTTTTGCAAGCGCTGACGCTCATCAATGGTGCGGATCTGACGGAAGCGACGACGGCCGAGCGCGGTCCGCTGTTGCTCGCGCTCGATGCGCCGTTGTTCGATGCGGGTGAGCGATTGGAAACAATGTTCCTGGCCACGGTGACTCGTCCGCCGACATCGTCCGAACGTGAGTTGTTCCTCAAGCACATCGCCAGCCGTTCGCCCAGTGAGAAAGGGAAGGCCTGGAGCGACGTACTGTGGGCGCTATTGAACACCGCGGAATTTGCGACGAATCACTAACGATCTGTAGCAGAATTCGCCAGAATTCTGGTTCCTGCCGCACTTAGCCGCTTCGGAATTCTGGCGAATTCCGCTACAAGTTAATCGCATGGCCCGCATCTTAATTACCTCCGGTCCCACGAGGCAGTACCTCGATCCGGTTCGTTACCTGACGAATGGTTCCAGCGGTCGCATGGGCAAAGCGCTCGCTCAGGCCGCTATCGATTTGGGACACGAGGTGGTCGTCATCAGCGGACCGGTGAATGTTGAGTATCCCGCCGCAGCGAAAGTTATTCCGATCATCTCGACCGAAGAGTTGCTCGCAGCTTCGCGAGAGGCGTTCGCCCACTGCGATGGCGTGATTGGCGCTGCGGCCCCGTGTGACTACCGGCCTGTGCAAGTGGAAGAACACAAGATCGCTAAAAATGGTCAACCATTACTGTTGCACCTGGTCGAAACGCCGGACGTGATTGCGACGCTGGGGAGCGAGAAACGGCGAGATCAATGGGTGGTGGGCTTTGCGCTCGAAACCGATGACGCTCGCTTTCGGGCGATTACGAAATTGGAGAAGAAGCACTGCGACCTGATTGTGCTGAATGGACCTGCCGCGATGGACGCGGGCGACAACGAGATTGAGTTGCTCGATCAGCAGGGGAAAGTGGTGCTCGCCGCACATGGCTCGAAAGACGAAGTTGCAAAACAGATTTTGCAAGTGATTCAGACCCGGTTGATTGAAGCATTTTCGTCAGCGGGGAAGGAATAGACGAAAGCTTTGGTGCGGCAGGCATCGGGAATCGATTTCGGCGGATTCTTGTCAAATCCTGCCGATACACGCTGGTAGACCGATTGGCCAAAGTCTGCGGAGGTTCGGCGGAACCTCACTCGCGGCGATCCGCCCCATCTGCTATTTCAGCCAATCGCCACTGGATCGACGCTTCTGCGCTTGTCAGTTGGCATAACAGTTGCCAAATTGGGGAAACTTGTGCTTTGTGACCTTGCACCCAGCTATTCTGCCAGCGATTTTGTCGTTGGCTGCCCGAAAGTTGGGCAGATCATTCCCAGCACGCGTCCCAGCGGAGGGTCAGTGATGGATTTTAGTACGTACCAAACGGACGAATTCTACGACGAGATGTTCGAGCCGTGCGGTCGCCCGCGTGAGCAGAGCCAAGCCCTCGTGAGCCGGCTGCAGTCGCTATCCGCGGGAGAGTTGCAGCGGCGGCAAAAATCGGCCGAGCTGGCCCTGCTCAACATGGGGATCACGTTCAACGTTTATGGCCACGAAGCGGGGACCGAAAAGGTCTGGCCGTTCGACCTGGTGCCGCGGATCATCGATGGCGGCGAGTGGGACGGCATCGAGCGTGGCTTGAAGCAGCGAATAACCGCGCTCAACATGTTCATCGACGATGTGTATAACGCGCAGCACTGCATCCGCGACAAGGCCGTCCCCGATTGGCTGATTGCTTCCGCGAAGAACCTGCTCAAGCCCTGCCAGGGGATGACGCCGCCGAAAGGCATCTGGTGTCATATCACGGGCACGGATCTCGTGCGCGATACCAACGGCCAGATGTATGTGCTGGAAGACAATCTGCGTTGCCCATCGGGCGTGTCGTATGTGCTCGAAAACCGCGAGATCATGAAGCGGACCTTCCCGCAAGGTTTCGATGGCTTCTCCGTGCTGCCCGTCGAGGACTATCCCGACCGGCTGCTGGATATGTTGCAATACATTGCGCCGGAAGGCGTCAACGATCCGACCGTCGTCGTGCTCACGCCGGGCATCTATAACAGCGCCTACTTCGAGCATTGCTTTCTCGCGCAGCGGATGGGGGTTGAGCTAGTGCAGGGTTCGGACCTATGTGTGATGAACGGCCATGTCTTCATGCGGACGACAAAGGGGCTGAAGCGGGTCGATGTGATCTATCGGCGGATCGACGATGAGTTCCTCGATCCCAAAACCTTCCGCGCCGATTCAACGCTCGGGGTGCCCGGCTTGATGGACGTCTATCGCGCGGGACGCGTGGCCTTGGCGAATGCGCCGGGGACGGGCGTCGCTGACGATAAGGCCGTCTATGCCTTCGTGCCGCAGATGATCAAGTATTATCTGGGTGAAGATATATTGCTGCCCAATGTGCCGACGTTTGTCTGCGGCGAGCAAGTGCAATGCGACCATGTGTTGCAGAACATGGAGAAGCTGGTCATCAAGCCGGCCAACGAATCGGGCGGGTATGGCATCCTGCTCGGTCCTCGCGCCAGCAAGGCGGAACTCGATAAATATCGCGACTTGATTCGCTCGAATCCCCGCAACTATGTCGCCCAGCCAATGTTGGGTCTGTCGCGCGTCCCCACAATCGTCGAAGATCACTTTGAAGGGCGGCATGTGGACTTGCGGCCCTATATTCTGTATGGCAAGGACATTTTCGTGCTGCCCGGCGGTTTGACGCGCGTGGCCCTGCGCAAGGGTTCGCTGGTGGTCAACTCGTCGCAAGGTGGCGGCAGCAAAGATACCTGGGTTTTGAGAAACGGTTACACAGGCGGACTTTCTTCCACACAGCGGCAGTCCCCGAATGGCGGGTCACAGTCGCAATACCAGGCCAGCTAAGGCAGGCCCCGTTCAGATAGGCCGGCAGGAGACATGTTAAGTCGCGTTGCAGATTCTATTTTCTGGATGAGCCGTTCGATTGAACGCGCGCAGAACATTGCGCGGTTCATTAACGTCAACTTGAAGCTCTCGCTGGAGCTCGGTGCCGCGTCCGTTAATCAATGGGCACCACTGATCTACACCAGCGGCGATCAGGAGCGCTTTGAAGAACTGTATGGCGAGCCAAGCCAGCGGAACGTGATCGATTTTCTCGCGTTCGATGCGGAGAACGGCAACTCGATCGTCTCCTGCCTGCGTACGGCGCGTGAGAACGCCCGCACGGTCCGCGAGATGATCTCGTCGATGATGTGGGAAGAACTCAACAAGTTCTTCCTCAGCGTGCGGGCGGCGGCCAATGATCAAACGATCTTGGATTCGCCTTACGAGTTCTTCAATCAGATCATTCTCGCCAGCCACCTGCTCGAAGGGATCACCGACGCCACGATGTCGCATGGTGAGCCTTGGCACTTTACCCGCTTAGGTCGATTGCTCGAACGGGCTGACAAAACTTCACGCATTCTCGATGTGAAGTATTTCATCCTGCTGCCGAACGTGGGCGATGTGGGGACGAATATCGATACGATTCAATGGGCCGCGCTATTGGAGTCGGCCAGTGCGCTGGAGATGTATCGCAAGCGGCACGGCCGGATCACGCCCGATTTGGTCGCCGAGTTTTTGATTCTCGACCGCGAGTTCCCGCGCGCGATGCATCACTGTTTGATTGAATGCGAGAAATCGCTCAATGCGATCTTCGGCAGCCGAGACGACCGGGTGTATAATGTCGCCGAACAACGACTGGGGCGCTTGCGGGCGGATGTGAACTATTCGCAGATTCGCGAGATCATCGACGGCGGCCTGCACGAGTTCATCGACGATTTTCAAGTGAAGCTGAACGCGGTGGGGCTGGCAATTCACGAGACGTTTTTTGCGGCGCCACCGGCATCTGCGTTAGAGGTTTCTGCACAATAAGTCGGCTTTCGCTCCGCGAAAAGCTTGTGCATCCTTTCGCGGAGCGAAAGACGACAATCATCCTGCCATGTGAATGCCTATGACGCCGGGTTTGTTAACCCCCGAATCTCATGTGCAGCGCGACCTGCTTAAGGGCTATCAACCTTATGCTCAGGTGCATGACGAATTGCTGGGGCCGGATGGCAAACTGCGGGCCCAGTGGCAGAAGTTCGTGCCGGCCCTCGCGCAACTAGGCAGCCCCGAGATTGCCCGCCGCTGGGAACAATCCCGCAGAGTGATCCGCGAAAACGGCGTGACCTACAATGTGCATGGCGACCCCGCCGGCCTGGCACGGCCCTGGGAACTCGATGCAGTGCCCCTGCTGCTGCCGGCCGCGGAGTGGAAGACGATTTCGGAAGGACTGATTCAGCGGGCGACGCTGTTAAATCTGGTGCTCGCCGATTTATATGGTCCCCAGCGATTGCTGACGGAAGGCCTGTTGCCGCCGGAGTTGGTCTTCGCTCATCCTGGGTTTTTGCGTTCGTGCAAAGACTTGCCCGTGCCGCGAAATCGGTATTTGTATCTTTCCGCGGTGCATTTGGCTCGCGACCGCAGCGGCGAATGGTTGGTGGTTGCCGACCGCACGCGAGGTCCTACCGGCGCGGGTTACGCGCTCGAAAATCGGCTGGTGATGTCGCGAATGATGCCCGATGTTTTTCGCGATTGTCACGTCGAACGGCTCGCGCGGTTCTTCGCCACCTTGCGTGAAACATTACAAGCCGGGGCGCGAAATCAGGATCAGCCCCGCATCGTGCTGCTCAGCCCCGGCCCCATGAGTCCCACTTATTTTGAAGATGCCTATCTCTCGCGTTACCTTGGTTTCACGCTCGTCGAGGGTGGCGATCTTGCGGTTCGCGAGAATCAAGTCTATTTAAAAACACTCGGCGGCCTGCTGCGAGTGGATGTAATCCTTCGCCGCGTGCGCGATGAGAACTGCGATCCGCTCGAGCTGAGCGCCGATTCGATTCAAGGAGTTCCCGGCCTGACACACGCCGCGCGAAGCGGCAATGTGTTGCTCGCCAATGCCCTGGGTTGCAGCGTGGTCGAATCGGCAGCCCTCGTGCCATTCCTGCCCACGCTCGCTCAGTTCTTTCTGCGAGAGGAATTGAAACTCCCATCGGTCCGCACCTGGTGGTGTGGCGATCCGGAGTCGCTGCAATATGTGGTCGAACATTTTGATGGCCTGGTGGTGAAGCCCAGTTTTCCCTCGGGCAAAGGAACCGCCGTTTCCGGTGGTCAGTTGCCCAAGGATCAGCGGGCGGAATGGATCGCCCGGCTGAAACATCGCCCGCAAGATTATGTGGCCCAAGACCTCGTCACCGGCTCCTCGGCCCCGCTCTGGTCCGGCGGCAGTTTGAAGGCTTGTCACGTTGCCGTCCGGACGTTCGCGGTAGCGACGGGGGATAGTTATGAAGTGATGCCGGGCGGCCTCGCGCGGGTTTCCACTTCGTCGGACCCACTCGCGGAATCCGCGCTCGGCGGCCAAGGGAGCAAAGACGTCTGGGTGCTCAGCGATGGCCCGGTCGCGAACGTTTCGCTGCTCCATCCCGCGGGGACGCTCGTTTCCTTGCAACGCAGCGGCAACGACTTGCCCAGCCGAGTCGCCGACCACTTGTTCTGGCTCGGCCGGCATGTGGAGCGGCTGGAAGGCACCGCCCGCGTATTGCGGACGACCCTCACCCGGCTCACCAGCGAAGCGTCGTTCAACGGCCCGGAGAGCTTGGGTCCCCTGCTCAAGATGCTCGCCGATCTGATGGCCTTCCCCTCGCCGCTGCGAGTTTCGCTATCCACGCCGGCAATGGCCCAGCTCGAAGCAGAGCTGGGCCGTTGGATTTCAGACCCAGCCCGCAACAGCCTGGCCAGCATGGCCGCCACCATGCGCAGCGCCGCGACCGTGGTTCGCGATCGCTTGTCGCTCGATAGCTGGCGGATTCTGAATCGGCTGGGACAAGACCTAATCAGCCAGGGCAAAGATGCTGCCACGCAGTTGACCGATGCCCTGCCGCTGCTCAATCGCTTGATCCTCGATCTGGCCGCCTTTAGCGGGATGGGCACCGAGAGCATGACTCGCGGGCCTGGTTGGCGGTTCCTCGATCTGGGCCGGCGCCTGGAACGTTCGCTGCAAGCGATGACGGTGCTCAAAGTCGCGCTCGTCGAACCACCGGCCGATGAAGACTCGTTGTTGGAAGCGCTGCTCGAAATCGCCGACAGTTCGATGACCTATCGCAATCGTTACTTGACAATGTTGCAGTTGCCACCGCTGCTCGATCTGCTGCTGACCGATGAAACCAATCCGCGGTCGATCGCCTTTCAGGTCGTGGCGCTGCAAGGACACGTCGATTCCCTGCCGAATTCCAATCGCCAACTGCTGCTCAGCACCGAACAGCGCTTGATCCTCGATACGTGTACGCAACTCCGCCTCGCCGATGTCTATGCCCTTTCGCATCTGGACCGCCAAGGACGACGATCCGCACTAGAGCGGTTCCTGCTGCGGCACAGCGAACAGTTGCGGCAGCTCTCCGATCAGATCAGCAGAAACTACTTGATTCACGCCGGCCCATCGCGCCAACTGAATGAGATTCGTCCCACCACTTCCTAACACTTTTTCCGTCGCTGCTTGTCGAAGGATCGCGAGAGCATGAAGTACCGGGTTTCTCACACCACGATTTTCGATTACTCGGAAGCCGTGCCGGTTTGCCACAACGAGATTCGCCTCTGGCCCCGCGATCATCGCCGGCAAACGTGCCTCACGCATCGCTTGCGGGTCAGGCCCGAACCGGCCCACACCGATCAGCGCAGCGACTACTTCGGCAACCACGCCGGGCAGTTCGCGATTGAGCAGCCTCACAATCGGTTGACCGTCACCGCCGTCAGCCAAGTGCAAGTCACGCCGCCGGAGGTGCCCGCGCCTTCCAGCACGCCCCCCTGGGAAGAAATCCGCGATCGCTTCGCTATCGGCCAGCCGCCCTGGTGGCTCGAAGCCCGCCAGTTCATGCTCGACTCGCCCTATGTGCAGGCGATGCGTGCCTTGCGGCAATTGGCCGAGCCATCGTTCACTCCCGGCAGGCCTTGGCTGGAAGCGGTGCTCGACCTGACGCGGCGGATTCATGCGGAGTTTAAATACGATTCCACCGCGACCGACGTTCACACTTCACTCGAAACCGTGCTGCGGATTCGCCGCGGCGTATGTCAGGACTTCGCCCATCTGCAAATTGGCTGCCTCCGCTCGCTGGGCCTGCCGGCGCGATATGTCAGTGGCTACCTATTAACTGCGCCGCCACCCGGTCAGCCGCGGCTCGTTGGCGCCGATGCCTCGCACGCCTGGATCGGTGCCTTCTCACCCGAAGCCGGTTGGATCGATTTCGATCCCACGAACAACGTCATTCCCGGCGTGGGCCACGTCACGCTCGCCTGGGGCCGCGACTACGGCGATGTCTGCCCCATCAAGGGAGTCCTCGTCGGCGGCGGCAAACACCGCATGCGAGTCGCCGTCGATGTCGCGCCGATTCCGGATGAACCGGCCGTTTGAGCGCTCATTCCCGCGGGTTGGCAAAGTGACGCGCAATCGTCTCATAGCGGAAATCGAAAATCCGCTTGAGCATTCCTTGCACGCTGATGGCATGCGTCAGACTGCCGATTGGACCAAATGGAAGTTCATAGCGGACGGTGTCGCGCATCTGCGTTCCGCCTGGCGTCTCGCTGAATTCATGCGTGTGATGCCAAAGTCGATAAGGTCCGCTCAATTGCTGATCGACAAACTTGTGCGGTGGTTCAAACTCTTCAATCCGAGTCCGCCACCAGATGGACAGGCCATATAGTCGCAGCCGATATTCGATCAGCGCTTCCGTGCGCATCTCCAGCGGCAGCGGCGAGAGGATGCGGAAGTGCAACCAGGGCGGCGTGATCATTTGCAGATTGCCTGCGTCGGCGAAGAAGGCGAAGACTTCGTCCCGCGGCCGCGGAACGAGTTGCTCTCGGATGAGCGTGTAAGTGCGCGGCATGGCAAGATCAGCAGGCGATTGAATCGTGAGGTCAGACACGATTCCTAGTACCGCAGCGGCCTGGGAGAATTCACCGCATTTGCCCCACGACCACGCAGGCATTATGCCCGCCGAAGCCGAAGCTGTTGCTGATGGCGGCTTTGATCTTTCGCTCCCGCGGTTGATTGGGCGTGTAGTCGAGATCGCAGGCGGGATCGGGCGTCTCGAGGTTGATGGTCGGGGCAATCACCGAATCGCAGATCGCTTTGACGGTGGCAATCAACTCGATGCCGCCGCTCGCGCCCAGCGTATGACCAAGCTGGCTCTTGGTGCTCGACACACTCACCTGTTTCGCGTGTTCGCCAAAGACCCGCTTGATTGCGGCGGTTTCGGCTTTATCGCCCAACTGCGTACTCGTGCCGTGGGCGTTAATGTATTGAATATCCGTGGCATTCAAGCCGGCGCTCTTCAGCGCATCGCTCATCGCCCGGCCCGCGCCAGTGCCGTTTTCGTCCGGGGCAGTAATGTGCCCCGCGTCAGCGCTCGCGCCGAAGCCCAGCAGTTCGCAGTAAATTCGCGCGCCTCGCGCCCGGGCATGTTCCAGTTCTTCAATCACGATCAGGCCGGCGCCTTCGCTCAGCACAAAGCCATCGCGGTTGAGATCGAACGGCCGGCTGGCTGCTTTGGGATCGTCATTCCGCGAAGAGAGCGCTTTCATGTTCTGAAACGAAGCCAGGCTCATGGGCGTAATGGCCGCTTCGGTCCCGCCGGTGATGATCACGTCGGCGTCGTCGTATTGAATCGCTTTGAGCGCATCGCCAATCGCGTTGTTCGCGCTGGCACAGGCAGTAGCGACCGAATAGTTAATACCCCGCAGGCCATATCGAATCGAGATGTTGCCGCCCGCCGCATTGAGCATCATCTTGGGCACCGTGAACGGGCTGACCCGGTCTGGGCCTTTCTCAATCATCCGGCTGACTTGCTCTTCGATCTCGTGCAGTCCGCCGATGCCGCTGCCCAGGATCACACCGTAACGAAAGGCATGGTCGCCGGGCTTAAATTCGAGGCCCGAATCGATCACCGCTTCGTGCGCGGCCACCTGGGCAAACTGCGAGAAGCGATCGAGCCGCTTGATTTCCTTGCGGTCGATGAATGCATCGAGATATTGCTCGGGGTCCCAATCGAGCACGTCCCCGCCGATTTTGATCTTAAAGCGGGTGACATCGACGGCCTGCAGATGATGGCAGCCGCTTTCGCCGTTGAGCAATCGTTGCCACAGTTCCGGCACCTTGCAAGCCAACGCCGAAACCACACCCAACCCGGTAATGACAACCCGCCGCTTCATGACAGCACGCCCGCAAGATCAACCAGCCTGCCGCAACGGACAGGCGAAACCACGGTCCAGCCCCAAAACACAAATACCCAGTTCCTGAGCGGGAGACTGGGTTTCGGGACGACAGTTTGCAACCTAGCTCTTCTGAGCTTCTTCAATGAACTTAATCGCCTGACCGACGGTTTGGATTTTCTCCGCCGCGTCGTCGGGAATGTTAATATCGAATTCTTCTTCGAGTTCCATCACCAGTTCGACCGTATCGAGCGAATCAGCGCCCAGATCGTTGACGAACGAGGTTTCCGGCGTGATCTTCTCTTTGTCGACGCCCAATTGCTCGGCGACGATATCTGTAACGCGTTCAGCGACGGATGCCACTTTCACCGTCCTCCATATACCAGGGAAGTGCGGCCCTGCACAGCGACCCGCACACGCGGTCACCAGCGAGCTTAAAGGTCCAGCAAACGAGATTTCGCCCACCGGAATGAAACATCATAAGATAGAGGAGATTTGTGAGATGGGTCAAGCCTGGATAGCCCTCCCCCGGGTGATTGCCTGGAAATTCCCCATTATCTTACCCCCCTCTCCCTGTTGAGTTCACGACACCCTTGTTCAACACCGCCCTACGCCGCACCCGGGAATGTCGCTGGGTGCGCGTTGAGAAACCCACCCCTTTCTCAACACCCCTTCCCGTGGGAGGGGGCGCGTGTAGCACGAACCCGCCGCCATGGTATTCAGCACGCCCCGCGTGATGACCGCGAGCCCCAGCGAGCGGCGGCGTTGAACTGCCCGAATCGGCTCCCGTCGCCGCCCGTGATAACAGTTCTCACTCCCTTTTCGTCCGCCCTCCCAACGTTCCCAAGCCCTGGCCAGGCAACACTTTACTAACACATTATCAGCACTTGATAACTATTTCGTGAACATCTCTGATAATAACTCATCCGGGTGATCCGTCGTCTTTCGCTCCGCGAAAGCACTTCGCACGAAGCCCGCCGCGTAAGCCAGGAAGTGCCGCGAGAGAAATTTCCATTTCCTTGCGTCGCACGAACTAGTGGTTCGACACACCTTAGAATTGCAGTTGTCGTATCAGCCGCCAGGCGCTAGCCCAATGCCGCTTACTTTGTACAAAACTTCGATGCTGGCACGCATTGCTAGCTGCATGTTTCATGGGGAATTTGCAGCTAGCAACGCAGGTTAAGTCGGTGTTATGGGACAAAGTAAGTGCCATTGGGCTCCAGCCCTCGGTAACCATCGCTTGCTGCACAGCCTGCAATTTGAGGGGACCGAAGTCGCCGCTGTCGATCTTGCCGTACAACTGCTTGACGATGCGCATGGCTGACGTGATCGCGGTCACTTCGTTGGTAACCTTGCCGTTCTTGACGTAATAGCCCTCGGCAAACCGTTTGTAGGCCGCCAGGATTTCCACGACAGATACTTTGCCCTTGGCATCGTCAACCGGCATTCGCCGCCCATTGGCGAGCCATTCGGCGATTAGCCGGTCGTATTCGAGGTGGCTGGCTTTGGTGCCATGCGGGCCAAGATAATAATCAACGGCGTCGAGAGTGACAACCGCTTGCCCCGAAGCCCGATGTTTCTGGTACTTCGGGAGAGACTTAGAAAGACGTGGCCTGAGTGCAAACTCCGCTCGGAAGATCGCAAAACCGTATGTACGGTTTTGGCTTCTCGGAAACGGGCCGCACTGCCGACCATCGGCAGGTAACGTAAGTTGCTTGTTTCAGATGACTTAAGAAAAAGTTGCGGGGGCCGGATTTGAACCGACGACCTCGAGGTTATGAGCCTCGCGAGCTACCGGGCTGCTCCACCCCGCGTTTAGAGTTTAGCATCCTGCGGCAATTCGTCGAGGGGCCAGCCCCGCAAAAATCGTCAGCCAGAAATCAGGCGGCGCGGCGGATCGTCTTGCCGCTCTCGCGGGCGAGGCGCTCGACTTCGGCAACGGGCAGGATCTGAAAGACCGTCTTGCCGCCTGCGGCCGGTTGTTCTCGGAGGACCAGCGATGACGCGTGCAGCGTGCGGGGCACGAACTTCCAGGCACGCTCCAAATCGGCCGCTTGCTGATCCGCGGAAATGATGAACAGATCGGTTTCGGCGAGGGCATTCGCGCAACGGACCAGGGCCTCGTAAGGCGAGCCGGGCACGAGTTGCACTTTGACCTCTGGAGCACGGATAGTCGCGAACGCTTGCTTCAGGGTCAGCCCCTTTTTAGCAGCCGGCCGGGCTTCGAAGAGGTCGATGCCTGTGTAGCGCAGAGGCAGGTTGTCCTGCTTCCAGGATAGAACCTCCAGCAAGCGAGTGGTGCGTGTGCCGTCGCCCACACCAAGCTCGATGACTGAGCGGATTGTTCTGCCTTTGACGGCTTTATACAGGCCACGATCATTCGCGGGCTGCGAAAAGTACAAAAGCCACGTGTTACGGATTAAGGCGCCGGCGCTCAACGTCGCATTCCTTTGCGGCGGAACAGGTAAAGGCGAACGAAGGTAGCTTCGGCAGTCAGGCCCCGCAAAATTCAGTCGGTGGACATTGGTCCGCAATTCCTCGCGCCGGTCGCGAATCTCCCGGCGGAAATTTCACACTGTAACGATTGCACAGGTCCGGTGTGGCTCCCACTGCGCTGATCTGCGCGGCTGCATCAATTGCCCGGTCGGTGATGCTGGGAAATACGAATCACGGACCAGACTAGTCCAGCCCCTCGCCATCATGCTCTCGTAGGAACTTGACCTATAGTTCTGACGACAGCCGCTGGGATGCTGCTGGCTGCGAACTTTTCACCCCCTCGCCCCCGGTTCCGGGAAAGACGGCTGCTCCCGTCGCGCTGGTTCGTGCCGCGGTTCATTCCGCGGACGCGGACGATCGCGATTCAGCCGTCTCGCAATGCTGGCGACGATTGCCAGCAACGCAACTGCCCGGCCGGAAATCACTTTTCGGCGCGAGCGATTTTTTCATGAAGCGTCCTGAGACGCCTGCCGACCGCAGGTTTGCCTTTGAATCGTTTGAAGACCGCCTGGCCCTCACAGCCCAAGCGCTGTCGGACCTGGCCGACGAGTGGCGCGACACGCCCATTCAGACCTTGGCCGGCGCGACTTCGTCTTCCGGCGAAGGGCACGGCTGGGCGGAGGTTGCTTATGCCCGGAATGAGTTTGGCCTGCGCGGCGATGGGCAAACGGTGGCGGTGATCGATAGCGGCATTGCTTACGACCACATCGCGCTCGGCGGCGGCTTGGGTGCCGCTTACAAGGTCGTCGGTGGCTGGGACTTTGCCGAGAACGATACGAATCCCTACGACGATGGCCCGGCCGGCTTTCACGGCACGCATGTCGCCGGCATCATCGGCAGTGGCGATCGCAGATATGCGGGCGTTGCGCCGGATGTCGATCTCGTCGCGCTCCGCGTCTTTGACGACAACGGCGGCGGCACACTCGCGCGCGTCGAAGAAGCGCTGCGGTGGGTGCATCAGAATCGTAACGCTTATGCGAATCCCATCACGACGGTGAATCTCTCGCTGGGGACTGCCTGGAACAGCAGCAATGTTCCCGACTGGGCCGTGCTGGAAGATGAGTTTCGCCAGCTTGAGCAGGATGGCATCTTCATTGCCGTCGCCGCGGGAAATTCATTTGCGACCTACAGGTCGGCCGGCTTGAGCTACCCCGCCGCTAGTCAATATGTGGTGCCAGTCGCCAGCATCAATGCCAGTGGCCAGTTCAGCGCCTTCAGCCAGCGGAGTGAGCGAGTGCTCGCGGCGCCGGGCGAGAAAATCATGAGCACGCTGCCCGATCACTTCTACGGCGGCGACGGCGTGAAGAACGATTTCGGGGCCACGTCCGGCACCAGCATGGCCGCGCCTTATGTTGCGGGCGCGAGTGTGCTGCTGCGCGAAGCGATGACGGCGATGGGGCGGACGAATGTTACACAGGATGTGCTCTACGATTGGCTCAAGAACACTTCCGATACGCTGTATGATTCGGCCACCAACGCCAACTACAGCCGGCTTAATCTGCAACGAGCACTCGATACGCTGGTCGGCGTTGACGATTTTGGTTCGACCGCAGGCGAAGCAACTTCCCTCGGCACTCTCACTTCGTCGATCACCGTGAGTGGCACGATCGGCCGCGTGAGTGATAGCGATTTCTTCCGCTTCACCGCGGCCGCGAGCGGCGAAGTAACGTTCACGCTGAACACGACCGGGGAACTCGACGGTAAATGGGAAACGCCCGATGGCGGCACCGTCAGCGGGCAACAAGTGAAGATGAACGTGGTCACCGGGCAGTCGTATCGCTTGGGACTGGGAACGAGCGACGGCATTGGCAAGTTCACCATTGAAGCTCGCCTGACGAGCGGTTCTACGCAGACGCCTCCGCCACCCACGACACCTAATCTAGTGACGGTGGCCGGTAATCAAGTGCAAGTTGGCGGCACCGCGGGCAATGATACTTATGTCTGGACTCACACTGGTTCGCAGCAACAGTTGACGGTCAACGGCGTGAGTTACACCTTCGCCGCGAACAGTCAGGTGCAGATTCAAGCCGGCGGCGGGACCGACTCGATCACGATTCGTAGCAGCAGTGGTGCTGATGTGATCACGACGCGTGCCGGCAGCCTGGATCTCGTTGGCAGCAACTATCGACTGAGCACTCAGACGCTCGAGCAGACTCTCATTCAGGGCGATGCGAATGATCGCGTGACGATGTACGACTCCGCTGGCATTGATTTTCTGGAAGCTACTTCCGGCTGGGTCGCGCTCGTCGGCAGCGGGCATCAAACGCGCGTCGAAGGTGTTCGCAACGTGACCGTCGTCTCCCAAGGTGGCGGTGACATTGCCCGCCTGAGCGGATCCGCTGGGAACGACCGCCTCACGATTGAGCAAGGCACGCGGACGTTGGTCACTGCCAGCACGAATCTGCGCGTCGAGAACTTTTCAACCGTCGCCTTCTACGGACTGGGCGGCGCCGATGCGGTGGAAATCACTGGCGTGAATAGCAGCGACCAACTCTACGGCCGCCGCGGCATCGGCCGTTATACCGCGGCCGGTTACCGGACCGAGTTCAGCGACGTCGATCAGGTCTTGGCGCAAGCCCGCACCGGCCAGTCACTCCGCAGCGACGTCCGCGCGGTTGACTATCTCTTCCGACGGATTGCGAATTAAGGCACTCCCCAGGCTCCTGCGAGTCAGCACCGCCCACCTGATAACGGCCGGCCTGATAAGGATCGCGATTAAATTAACTTCCGCTCTTCGCGACCACTGGGCTTGCCCCAGTGGGGCGCTCACTGGTCGGCTACCGATCGATATCAATCGAAAAGGTTTCGGCGACCACCGGCCTTGTGCCGGTGGGGCCATCACTGATCGGCTTTCTAGCTGCACAGTGAGCGCTCCACGGGGACAAGCCCCGTGGTCGCGGAGAAATCTAGGACTTTTGCCAGTAGCTGGCCAGTGAGCGCCCCACCGGCACGAGGCCGGTGGTCGCGAGGAAATGGGGAAGTAATGCAATTTGCGATCCTAACTCGTCCGCTCGGGCCCGTCGGCCTCGACCATGCTTCAACCAAATTGCCAATATTTGGCTACACAAATGTTACGCATGTAGTGAGTAGTTGTCAAGTATTTATTAACCACAATCGGACGCCACTGGCCAGAGAGGCTGTCCGGCTTTTGCATTGTCTTGAACCCGAAGGGTTCGCAGCCATTAGCCCCGGGTTGAGGCGTTAGCCGATACCCGGGGAATAAGGGGAAATCAAGCATCGATCCCGAAGGGATCGCAGCGCCGTGAGGCTGCGATCCCTTCGGGATCGGGGATGGATTACGCCTCGGGAACCCCAGGTGTCGCTACGCTCAACCTGGGGCTAATTGCTTTGATCCCTCCGGGATCGATTCAAATGCACGTAGCCGGACATTCTCCAGAGCCAGTGCTGAACTGCCGGACAACCCGAGCTATTCTGACTACGGCTCAAGAGCTATTCTGGCAAGTCGTCGAGCCTTCCAATCTATTCGTAACTTCGAGCCGATCATGGTTCCTTCAAAACCCAATCGAAAACGGCTCAAACGGTTTCATGGGCCAGGGAGTAGCCAATCGGTCCCTTGCAGAATCACCCATGGTTCAAGCAACCGCATCTTGCCAGAAAATCCTTGCCACCTATCGAAAATGGCAGGCCAACTCTCACATCAGCACTGGCCTTGGCCAGTGGCACCCCCGCCGAGACAAAGCCCCGACAGTGCCACCCCGCCCGCCAATTGAGGTAGCCATCCTTCGCATCGACCAGCGTACAGGTACGGTTGAACTAGTGATACCCGCGAAGGCCATGATTGGACACCGCTCGCGTTCGCCGTAGCGTCCGTTTTCAATCAGCCAGGAAGGTGGCGTATCTGCCTTCTAAGCACTATTATGAAACGGACCCGAAGTGCTGGACTACCGCAGGTCGAGCGAGGTAACCGATGTCATTCGATCCCTACCATGAATGGCTTGGCGTTCCCCCACAGGAACAGCCGCCGACTCACTATCGACTCTTGGGAATCGCCGCGTTCGAGCCGGATGCGAATGTGATTGCTAACGCTGCGGACCGGCAAACCTTGTATCTGCGCGGCTTGCAAACCAGTCACCGCGGCGTCGCAACCCAACCATTGCTCAATGCTGTGGCTAATGCTCGCATCGTTCTTTTGGACGCCGCAAAGAAAGCGGAGTATGATGCGCAGCTCACATGGCAACATTCGCCGCAACCGCCGGTTGCCGACTCATTTGTCGAACTTCCGCCCGTACCGCGGGCACCACCGGCCGTCCGTAGTCGTCCCTCCACAAGCCCTCTCCTGGAAATCACAAAGATCATCGCTGGCGGCGTCGCCGGACTTGTCGTGGGTGTCTTCGTATTGCGATACGCAGCGGGCATCGATGTGACCGGTTTGCTTCCCAAAGCCAGGCCGGCGTCGGAACTGCTCGTTCAAATCGCCTCCGAACCAAGCAGCGTCAACCAATCTCCAAGTCCCTCACAGCATTTCAAAAAGCCGAGTTCGGCCTCGTCTGAAAAGTCCGTTGCCGTTGCTGATCCGGATACAAATTCAAAGACATCTGACCGTCCGCCGACTCAGTCCAATCAGCGGGCAACGGCAAATGAGGCCGAGAAACCTCGTCGGAATGAGCCAGACCAGGTATTCGGTGCAAAGATAAAAGTTATTCACATGCGCTCGGAACCCGTGGAAGACGGGCCAGACGTGCCCAAGCCTTTACGTGGTGGCTTTCGCTTCACGTGGATTGAACCGCCAAAGGCCGTCAACGTCGAACTAGGAAAGTTGCAGTTTTCAGTCGAAGAAACCGGATGGGTCTACTTGGCCGCCGAGTGGAATCCGCGATTGAGCGGCGGCGATTGGCAGCGCGAAGCAATGTCTAAAGAACAACTTCAAGATGGCGGCTGGGAACACCTCGGCGAGTTCCCTGGACTGAAGGGCGAACAACAGCCAGTGCAAATGTTTAGAAAGGTTTGCAAGGCGGGTGAGTCCTACTCAATTCGATGCAGTAAGTATTGGCCACCTTATCCATTTACTCCGCGCCTGTCGGAAACCAAGACGACTCAGGTCATCGTCGCGCAGATTCCGTCAGGCAGCGAACAGCCTAAGCCGCAGCTTAATCCAATCGAGACTCGCGAACGCTTACCAGTTCCTGATGACGAAGTGCAGAAAACGGCCGCCAAGATCGTTCGCGAAGTCTTTGACGAGGAGCACAAGCAGGCCAAGACTCCCGCGGAACGATCCCTCGTTGCTCGCAAGATGGTAGTTCAGGCCGCGGCGCTAAAGGGAGACAGCACTGGCAAGTACGTGATGCTGCGGATTGCCCGCGATATCGCAACCGAAGCTGGGGATGCGTCCACGGCCATGATGGCGATCGACTTGCTCGCGCTAGAATATCAAGTCCAGTCGTCCGACCTAAAGACAACGGCGCTCGCCAGGTTGCTCATTGTGGCACCGAAGCCCGAGG
>JAYTUF010000639.1:0-5018 GCA_043744755.1 Anatilimnocola sp. | reverse complement strand
AAAGCAGCGCGCCGCCGGAAAAACGCATCTGCCGCAAGCGGCGCGTGTCCCAGGTATAGCGATAGCCCGCGGTCAAGATTGCGCCCGGCAACAACGGCGACAGATCGAAATCGCCCTGAGCGTAGATAGCGTGAGTGTTGCCGGCGGTCTTGGTCAAAGTCTGCCGAGGACTGCCTAGCGAAATGGAATCAACCGGTATCGCGCCGGTAACCGAGCCGGTGTGAAACGTGCCCACGGTATATTTAAAGTGCTTGGCGGCGAGACTACCGAGCAGTTGCAGTTCCTCACTCCACGTCGGCGTGTGCGAAGAGGGACGCGATAGCGGTTGAACAGTATCACTGATCGGGAAGAGAGTACCTTCCAGATCCTGGCGGAGAAAGTTATGGCTATCGACGTAGCCTGCGATGTTCTTGATGGTCAGCGTCTCGCGCGGAGACCAACTGGCAATATTGACCGCATGGAATTGCCGCGTGCGGATCGTGGTGTCGGACACAGACAGTCCCGCGATCTTATAAGACCCGAGCTGCTGCTGACCGGCTAAAGCGGCGTTGAGGGCCGGCAACCCAAAGATTTTTCCAGCCATGCCGTCTTGATTGACGCCAACGAGAAGCGCCGGCAACGGACGCCCACGAAAACTGTAATAGTTGAGGACCGTATAATCCTCGAATTGATCAATCGGCCGCCAGATGAACGACAGGCGCCCCGCACCGTAGTTTTGGTCACCCAGGTCTTCGCCCGTGGCGAGATTCGTGAGAAAGCCATCCGTATGACTAACGGTGAAAGCTCCGCGCGCGAGCAATCTATCTTCCGCCAAAGGGACATTCGCCATGCCCTCCAGCGTCGTGCGGGTATAGGTACCCAACGTGAATTCGCCGAAGCGTTCCAACGACTCGATAGGACGCGCGGGTTCGTACAAAATCGCACCGCCGTCTGTGCTGAGCCCAAACAGCGTCCCTTGAGGGCCCTTCAAGGCCGCAATGCTGGAGAGGTCGAAATACAGTCCATAACCATTGAGCGGTGTTGGCACTTCGGCGAAATAACCCACTACGCCGGGGATGCCGCGCAGGTAAATAACCGCGGTGCCCGTCGACAACGCCGGCCCGCAGCAAACCTGCAGTCCCGGAATGGTCCGCTGCAGATCGGTCAAGGCATGGATGTCGTTCTGATGGAGAACTTTTGGCGAAAATGCCGTAACGGAGATCGGCACGCTTTGTAGATTCTCCTGCACGCGACGCGCGGAGACCACCACCTCTTCCAGTCCATAGAACGGCGGCGTGTTTGAATTGGCAGCGTCTCGGTTCGCAGCGGATGGTGTGTCGCGTTGCGACGGTGCCTTGTCTTCCTTGAATGCCCGGCGGCCGTCGGGGCGACTGATCAGCACGGCGTCTGATTTGACCAGCTCGAAATTCAAGCCGCTACCAGCCAGAAGCCGTTTTATGGCGTCTTCGTGCGTATAGGTGCCTTTCAAGCCATTCGAACGTTTTCCGGCGAGGTCTTCCTGGCGAAATAGAAGCTGTAGATTGGCTTGGGCGGCAAATTGCCGCAGCGCTTGGTCTAAAGGTTGGGCGTCGATGGTGTATTGCAATGCGGAATCGGCCGCCGGCGATTGTGCGCACGCAGAGTCTCCCGCAGACCAAAGGCATCCCGCCAACGCCGTCATCACAAACCAAATCAATGGGGAGAATGAATGTCGCAATCTATGCCTCGCAGCGCCCCCCCGCCCGCGGCTAGTCGTTTTGCGGCGATTGCGACCGCCTAAAAGGGAGGACGATGTCAAAGTGCTAACCCACAGTCGCTTGGTGTGTTTTTTTTGACATGCTTTTCGATCCCGCAGTTGACAATCGGATTTCAACGGCAAACCATTACGTCGGGAGCGCCTTGGGAGAGAACTCTAACGTGTCGAACGCGGAAGAGATTAGCACGCGGGCATCCGCCAACGGCCAAGAAAGCCGCGAGCGCGTCCATCAACGACGAGATTTTCTCAATTCAATTGTTGAGCAATATTACACGCGCCTCGTTCGTTTTCTGAGAAACCGACGCCTCTCGGCGGAAGATGCCGACGACATGGCGCAAGAAACATTTGCGCGTTTATCTGCGGCCGACCCTGCGGATATCCGCGCGCCAGGCCCTTTTCTTTTTACTGTCGCCCATAATCTTGTACGTGATCATGCGCGATCCGCAGCCAAACGTGCCTCCAACGAACCACTATCCCAGCATGATGATAAGCTGGTCTCATTCACGCCAGCGGCCGACGACCTCTGTTCCGGCCGCGAGCAAGTCGCCGTACTTGAAGCCGCTCTCGCCGAGCTAAGTCCCAAATGCCGCGCCGTGCTTGTGATGTATCGTTTTGATGAAATGTCACATAAAGAGATTGCGGAATCCCTTGGTATTTCCGTCTCTATGGTGGAGAAGTACGTCCAACAAGCCTTGCGCCATTGCCGCAAGCGCATGAACGAAGCAAATGAAAACAATAACTTGCCCCGATATTTAGATGTCACGACCCGATGACCTAGACGCACCATGGAAGGCGCTAGAGGCGTTGCGGAGCAGCGACGTCGTGAAGGAGGCGCGCGCCTATGGACAGGGCTGGGCCGACTCTCATCGCCGTAGCCGCTTGCGCGGCGTGGCGCTTTGGCCGCGCTTCGCGGCTGCGGCTGTCGTGCTCGCATTCGCTGGAACAGCGCTGACCTTTATGCGCCCGGCGTCAATGCCAACGCGTGATACCTTTCAGACTGAAGTCGCGGAGGTCAAGAACGTCCAGCTGGCTGACGGTTCGCGCGTGCAGTTGAATTCGGACTCCATTATGGCCGTGACTTTCACGAAGGACAGCCGGCGCATTGAGCTTGCGAATGGTGAAGCTCACTTCGAGGTGGCAAAAGATGCTGCCCGTCCCTTCCGGGTTCGCGCGGGCGGTCTGGAAGTGGTCGCAATCGGAACGGTATTTGACGTCGACGCGCTGCCGAGCCGCACGAACGTGACGCTTATCGAGGGCCGCGTCGAAGTTCATGTTCTCAACTCCTCCGCCGCACATACACCCGTTGAAACACTGTTGCCCGGCCAACAGTTGGCTATGGCGTCCGATGGCACGCTTGATAGAAAAAGCGTTACTCATTTGGAAAGCGTGACGGCGTGGCAGCGCGGCATGATCGATCTGGATGATAAACCACTCGGCGAGGCACTCGTTGAGATCAACCGCTACGCCCGCACCAAGATCGCCATTGCCGATCCCAGCCTCGCCTCCAAGCACATCAGCGGCCTGTTCCGCACCGGCGACACCGATACCATCGTCTCAGCGCTTGAGCAGTTTTTCGGGCTAAAAGCAAATCGGCGCTCTAATGATCTTGTCGTGCTGGAACGGCGGTAGCCATGGGGCAGCCCAAACGCTATTAATTTGTATAGCGAACGCCCGGCTTGGTTTCCGAACGCTCACGCGGAGCTGGATGCCGCCGTGGCCTACGGATGGTTCGCAACGATAACAAACGACGAGGCCGTAGCTCACCACTCAGCTCGAACGATAGTCGCTCCGGCAAAGTGCCTCTGTCGCTGAATTGCCCTGAAAAAAGGTGTCCATCAAAAAAGGCCGACAACTCTAACACCGGTTATGCGACTGCCACGCGGCTAGATCATCAAAGCTATGGATGCCAGTCTCACTGCTACGCCTCTCGCACGGCGGCGATGATCTGAAGCGCCCGGAAAAACGGGTTCCCCGTCTCGTGCTTTTCGGATTTTGCACGCAAAGATAGTTGCTCGATGCGCTGGCGGTATACGCCGTTGATGATCAGCTCCAACCCGTCGATTGCCTCAAGAGCTTCTGTGAGGGCGCCTTTGGGGACATAGGGCGACCAGAGTTGGAACTTGATGTCTTTGAAACGCGCGAGGCGCGACGCGGCGTAGGCTTTTTGGCGCTCGAACTTGGCCTGCACGCGTTTCGTCGTTTCTCCGTACGAACCGTAATTCAGCCCACGAATATGCGTCGCTACTTCGCAGAGTACTGCGCGCTCTTGAGAGTGGTCGTAACCGACGACATCAAGCTCGTTCAGACCTTCCAGGCCGCCGCCGGGAACACGGACGTTATAGTCGACGATATCGCAGCCCATTTCGAGCTTCAAATAGGCGCCGACAATGTATTCACCCATATCCGCCAGCATTGCAGTCCGCCTTTCTATGCTTTAGTCCGCGTGTTCGGGACCGAAGAGGCGAGATCGCCGAGAGCATTGGTGAGCCTGCGCCAGACGCGCCTGCATGCCGTATCGCTGCGCTCGGTCATTTCGTCAAACTTGCTACCGGCTTGCAGTGGTCCGTTTTCATTAAACAAGTCGATGTATTGTTTGGGCGCGGTAAATATCCAGGTCGTCAACCACGCATTCCCCTGAGTGATAACAGCCTGAACGAATAGGCCAAGGTTGCCGGCTGCACACGCAGAAGTCTCTGGCGGCCGGTCATCGTTTGGTTCAAGTCATGGGCGGACCGAGTATAAGTTATGCAACAGACGAGCCGACCGCTCGGCGTTCCAAATATCGAAAGCGGTCAAACTACGTCCTCACTACAACTGCGCTTTGTTATTTCCACATTTTGTGGCATTGTAGCGTACTCGTTGTAAACAGACTCAAAACACACCAACGCTCGGCGGCTTAGGCCGCTATTGAACCAGATGCTGATTGCGCCGACTTCCGTCGGGGACAATCCTTAAACCCGCATTCTTAAACCTCAGCTTCCTCAACATACATATCAACAAGCGCTCAAAGGCTTTTTTAGGCCGGGGCGGCGCAATGGTTATTGGAGGTTCTATGCAGGAAACAAGCAACTTTCTGGCTCTTTCCGCGGTTTATTTACCGCTAGCTCAACTCAAACCAAACTCGCGAAATGCCCGGAAGCACTCTCGGCATCAAATCCGCGCAATCGCTCGCAGTATTAAGCAGTTCGGGTTCCTCAATCCGATTCTTATTGACGCCGACAATGGCGTTATCGCCGGCCATGGTCGATTGGAAGCCGCGAAACTTATCGGAATGGAGACCGTA
>JAYTUF010000638.1:0-5019 GCA_043744755.1 Anatilimnocola sp. | reverse complement strand
CAACACGACTATCACTCGTTGCTCACGGCTCGGCAGGAGCCTCGCCCTCCCAGCTACCACTCGTATTCAAGAACTATTCACAACGTCCTGCATTATTTAGCGCGAGTGATTACTTGTCAAGGATGTTCTGAATACATCCTGAAGAAGAATACAACCGCACGCTAGCGCGTGGCGGCTGATTCAGTTGCCGGGCGCGGCGAAGATCGCCAGAAACCGCGCGCGGTTCTGGGTCAGGGTCTGCGTGCAGGATTCCTGCAGGGCCTCGGCTGAGGAGTAACCCAAGAGCAATGCCAGGCGATGGAGATCGACCGCCTCGCGAGGTAGTTCGTGGCGGTCCCGGGAATTCAAAAGGCGGATGCCGCACTCGATCCGTCTGAGCACGCGATAGGCCTGCGACCACAGGGCGGCCTCACTGCTGGTCAGGACACCGGCCGCAGCCAGCGCTGCCAGGGCCGCAAGCGTGCCTGGTTCGAGGACGCGCGGCTCGCGCTGGGCAAAATTCAGTTGCAGTCGCTGCACGACGAATTCGATATCGAGCGTGCCGCCTGGGCCGCGTTTGATGTTCAGCGGCGAAGCCCCTTGTTCCAACTTCAGACGCAATTGATAGAGCTCCGCGGCATCCTCTGCCTGCCAAACGCGAGTGGCAATGATCTGACCAATGGTTCGCTGGGCAGTCGTGCGCGAGGCAGCGGGACCGAACACGGGGCGAGCTTTCAAAAGCGCCAGCCAATGCGCAAGGGGCGCAGAGCCCGATTGAAAGTATGTCGTCAGATCGTCGAGTGAAATCGCTAGCGGGCCCGCGTTGCCCAGTGGGCGGAGCGCCGCTTCGATGGCATACAGCCGGCCCTGGGGCGTCGATTGCGAGACTTCTTTCACGATTCGTTGCGCGAGCTGGGTGAAGAAATGTCCGTTGGTCGTGGGCTGCACGCGCTTCGCACGTTCGGCTCCTTGCGTCAGGCCTTCCGCTTCATACGCAAACGCGACTTGCAGGTCGCTGTGATAGTTCGGCTCGCGGCCGCCGAGCTTGCCCAGAGCGAGAATCACAAAACCACAAGGTTCGCCTGCGGAAGAGCTGTCCTGAATCGTGGGGCGGCCATGCTTTTCAAGCAGGCGGTCGTATTCATGCTGGGCAATCCCGCTGAGGCAGACTTCGGCGACATCGCTGAGCGCCCGCTGGGTCGCTTCAATCGGTTCCCGCTGCAGAATATCGCGCACGCCGATTTGCAAATGCCGCGAGGCCTTGAAGGCCTGCAGCAGCGCCAGGGGCGGCCCGCTACCGCGGTGCAATTCTTGCCACGAGCGCTGCAGCTCGGCCAGTTCGGGCTGCCGCGCGAGCTGTAACGAATCGAGCAGCTCATCGAGCATGCCCGGATGGGTGATCAGCAGGTCCGACAGATAAGGACTGCAGCCACAAACGCGGACATAAAGTTCCAGCGAAGGTTGATGGGCGTGAAACAATTCCCAGAGCACGCCCTTGCCGCCGAGCGAATCGCTGACCCGACTGAGATTTGCCAGCGTCGCATCCGGCTGCGGCGTCGCAGCAATTGCCTGAAGCAGGCGGCCGATGATGGCGGTTAAATAATAGCGGCAACGGCGAGTGGATAAAAACGGCGTGTGTTCGCTGGCCAGATCATTCAAATGGCGCAGGGCGGCGGGACAATCTTGAAAGCGATAGGGCCCGAGAATCTCCGCGGCTTCGGCGGCCGTGGGGTGCGGCGCGAGGAGCAGATCGACTTCGGGCGGCGGATCGGTTTCGTCGGCAAACGCGGATTGCAAGAGACCGCGGAGCAGTTCGTACGATGGGCGCTTAGCCCGTCCTGCCTGCAAACTCAATTCGCTTGGCGAAGTCTGCGACTCCTGCAATTGGCGACGCAATGAGACGAACGCATCTTCGAGCGCGGTCCGTTCGTTAACATTGATCGCGCCCGCTTGTTCCAACCCGGCAATGGCCGCGAGTGTTGCTGGTGTGCGGACCAGCGGTTGATCGCCGCCGCTGAGCAGTCGGAGGAATTGCAGCGTTTGTTCCAAGTCGAACAAGCCGCCGGGGCCGAGTTCGATATCAGCTTGTTGAGCGCTGGACGCCGCAGCCAGTTCCGCCCGGCGGATGATCCGCCGCTTGAGCGCGCGCAGGCCGGCTTCATCGGCGGGAGTGAGCAAGCGGCGATAAATCCAAGGCTCAATCTGTTGCAGGAATTGCTCGGCAAGCTGGACGTCACCGGCGACGCAGCGGGCTTGCGTGAAGGCCTGCCGATGCCAGGTGCGGCCCAGTTCATCGAGCAACGCGGCCGCTTCCTCGGCGGCAATGGTTTGCGGCGGGGTCTCGCGGCCGGGCAGCGATTGCAATTCGATCTGGTAGACAACGCCCAGTTCCGTTGGCTCGCTCAGAATCCGGAGCAATGCGCGAGCCAGTCGTTCGTACTGATCCTGGGCCGCGCGTCGCAACCCATCGTCGTCGGGAAGGGCTTCGTGCAGAATCAGCAGTGTCAACCGATCGCTGTAATCCTGTTCGCCCGCACCGCAGCGGCCGAGGGCGAGGATGGCGATCGCACCCCGCGTGGCCAGGCGGCGCGAGGCTGCCGCAGGCTGATGGGCTGGCAACTTTTGCTGCGCTGCGGCGAGCGCAGCGGCTAACAGGGCTTCGGCCAGATAGGTGAGTTGTTGCCAGACCAGCTCCGGGCGGTGCTTGCCGACTCGTTCGCCATAGACGATCCGCAACTGCTCCCGCCGCTTGATCCGGCGGAGCGCGGCGAGCCGGGAACGCTCATCGAGCAGGTGTGTCGCTTCGGCCGTGATATCGGCGACGAGCGTGGCATGCTCGACGGGTTGCCCTTCGGTCAAGCGCAGCAGATCGAACGCTTCGGGATCTCGCAGAATCGTTTCCCGCCAGACGCCGCCCCAATCGAGGACGCGGACGAGCATGGGCACCGCCGTGGCATCGCGCTCGGCCAGGGCTGCAAAGGACAGCGGACTGCGCGAGGCGAGCATGAACTGCCGCACGCCTTGGAGGACACTATCGGGATCGCTTGTGGCCGAGAGTAGGTCGGTGAGTTGCGAGCAAACCGTCGCCAGCAAATCCAGTGGCACCCCCGCTTCGGCCAAATCGAGGAGCCAATGCCGGGCCGCCGCCGCATCATTCACCCGCCACGGACTTAAAACCGCCGCCGCTTCGGCGGGTTGATCGAGGAGAGTGACGAGGGTGCGAATATCCATGGAAGTATTTTAGCGTGATACGATGTATTCTGCGTGAGGGGACGATCACCCCAAGAAGCGACTTTGCAAATGTTTAGACCAAGCAAGCCTGCAATAGATTGGGCTGGCGGAAGCGAATTGGCTTACTGTCTAGATCCCACTTAGCCTTCGATCTCTCTCGTCAATGAGCAGTGCTGCCCAGATCGATTTGAAGCGGCGACGGTTTCGCTTTGGACTCCGTGGATTGCTGACGGCGTTTGCAGGCATGGCGCTCGTATTGGGCTTGTTTCGAGCCCATTTCGTTCGTGCGGAACGGCAGCGGTACGTGATTCGAGAGGTGCAACGATTGGGAGGCACGGTTTGGTTTACGGACGATCACGAGATCATGCACGGCTGGTATACGGGCAAGCAAGATTTGCCGGCCGACCAAAACGGCCTTCGCTATTTTGTTCCAGGAAGCTATCGCGGCACGATTGAACGGGTTGACCTCGACGAGACTGATGTCGTGCCAGAACGGTTGCTCCTTGAAATCGCTCAGTTGCCAAAACTACGCGACTTGGCGATTGCCCCACCGACGAGCAAATCGCCTGTGGTTGCGAGTTTGAAGCAGTCGAGACCCGACTTGAATCTGGAGGTTCGCTGGCAACTCCGGCATGCCCCGATCACGACAATCTCCTCCGCTGAAGGCTTCCGAGAAGCCATTTCCGAAGATCGCACCATCCTTTTCCTCGATATGCCGTCCTCGAATCGGTTCTTCCAATGGAGAGAACGGCAGGCGATTGCTGAATTAGCGACAAAATTGGCCGAGTTACCTCAAACCCGGTCGATCAAAGTCTTTCGCTTGGAATACTTGCAAAAACAGTCCGCGGCAGCACTCGCATGCCAGGCGTGGATTCAGTCCCTTCCTAAGGAAACTGTGTACGGCCACACCGGCAATGCCATTTGGATTTCGCGGGGGCGAGTGATGAAATTTCACCACTCACCCGATCTCTTAGACCCTGCTGAATTGCTTGAGTTCACCGAGAAAGCCTGGCTGGGAGATGGAGTAAAATCCCTGACCGTTCCTTATGTCGGCGCCGATGAGGAAAGCCGGTTGCAAACGGAGCCGCGGTCAAAGTAAGCGGCCCCTCAAAAACGCGTCGCGAGCGACGCGGCGAAATCTGTGCAACAGGGGAGTCAAAAAATCCCATTCCCAGCGCCTTTGACTACCGTAAACGGCCCAATTACAATAGCGGGGCTAGGGACTGTTTATTTGTTGCAAACGGTTCTAAATCGCACAACGGGCGGCTGGTCAGAAGTATCCAGCTCGCTCCACAGAGATTGAGGGAGCTTTCGCGGCATGAAGAAGATCGAGGCCAAAGAGTTCAAGAGTCTGCTCGTCACCCTCAGGGCCCGGTTGCGGGGGGATGTTTCGGCTTTGGCCGACGCCGCCCTCGGCACGACCCGCAGCGAATCGAGCGGCGATTTGTCGCGCATGCCGATTCACATGGCCGACATCGGCACCGACGCCTTCGAGCAGGAGTTCACCCTCAGCCTGATGGAGCACGACGGCTCCACGCTCGACCAGATCGAAGCTGCTCTTGAGCGAATCGAGGGGGGCCTCTATGGTGTTTGTATCGAGTGCCAGGCGAAAATCCCCAAGACCCGGCTTCAAGTCCTCCCGCAAACAGCCTACTGTGTCAAGTGCGCCGAAAAGCAGCCGACGATCCGCTAAGGCGATGGGTGCCAAAAGCTCCGAACGCTTGACGGAAGATACTGCGTCCTCGCGGAAAGCGGCAGATCAGATCGACCTGCCGCTGGGCCCCGTGCCGACCAACCGGTACGTCATCT
>JAYTUF010000637.1:0-5019 GCA_043744755.1 Anatilimnocola sp. | reverse complement strand
AGCCCCTGATATTGCCCATACGTCAGCGGCAAGCCAGCCAGGAGCACGGAACCGCCCGGTCCCTGCGTCAAGCCCGCGACCGGCACTTCGACCATCGGACCATCGCGGCCTTCGGTATCGACATACGCCAGGCCATACACGACTCGTTGCCCGGCCGCATACTGTCCGCCGGTGGCGCTCGTGGTCGTGGTGACGGTGACGATTCGAGGCGAAACCGAATCGGTGACCGCAGCCACTTTCAACCGCAGGGCCGAGGCCGGCAAGGCGCGGTTGCGATCGATGTAAGTCGAGCTGGAAGAGGCGGGAATCTGTTCGACCAGGAAGAAGTCGCCCACGCCGCCGAAGCGGCGATACAGCCGGCGACCGACAAAGCCCGAAGCCACCAATTGAGCGGTTACATTCGGCAGGTTCGTCAAGCGGACAAACGAATTGGCCGTCGTGATCGTGCCGGTGATGCGCACGGTTTGCGAAGCCAGGCCTTCGTTGCCGTTTTCGTCGATGTAGACAACTTTGTATTCAATCTGCGACTGCGAGCCGGCCGCAAAACCGCCCGTTCCCGGAGCCGGAGCTGCCACGATCAGGGTGGTAGCCGGCGCGGTCAGCGCGGTGTGCACAAACGAACCACCGGGGCTGCTGTGCAGCGCCAGGTTTTCTTGAATCACCAGCACGACATCGGTATCGTCGAAACGACCCGCCACGTGCATCTCTTCGAGCGCCCCGACATTGAGCGTGCCCGATTGCGTCCGCGAACGAACCGTCAAAGCGTTGACCGTGTTCTCCGTCAGCCGATTGCCGTGAATCTCCGGCCCCACCCGCTTGTAATCGACATTGAAACTGCTGTTGAACGTGCTGCCGTACTGCGGGCTGGAGAAATTGCTCTCTTCAAAGCTATCCGGATTCGCGGACATGGCCGAATCGGCGTTGAAGCGAATCTTGTTGTTGATGATCGTCGGCCGGGCATCGGTCAGGTGAATTGGGTTCACCGTCCGCGGCGTCGAATTCACCACCACTTGACCGCCGCCGTAACGAATATCGGCGTGCGAAATGTAGTTCAGGAAAATGCCCCGCCGTTCGAGATCAAACCGGCCATCGGCCTGGTCAATGTCGTTACGGAAGGCAATGCCGCCCCAGTCTCCTTCGTCGGCCAGGTCGGCCGAGGTGTTCTCGTTCTTGCCGACTTGTGGCTCGAGCGTCAGATTGTTTAGATTGGCCTTGTTGAACGACGTGAAATACACATCCTGCCACGGCGTGCCCAGCACCTGCAAAGCCCCGCCGCTCCGGTCGGCGGAAGCACCTTGATTTTCACTTCCCACGCTGATCTGAGCGCGGCGCAGCTGCACCACGGCGCCCGCGTCGATCACCAGCGTGCGATCCTTGGGAACGTCCAGCGCCGAACCATCCGCCAGCGGCAAGCCCAGCCGGTCGAACCCGATTTGATAGGCCAGGTTGTCGGTCAATACGATGTCGCGTGTATCCGCCGTGGCGGCCAGGTTGTTGCCCACCACGCGGATGATATCGAACGGCTTCGAAGCGGTTAGCGCCCGCTTGATCGACAGGAACGGCTTCGAGAGCGAACCGTCGGGAACGTAGGAACCCAAATCCGGATCGCCATCGCGAGGAGCAATATCGGCGGCCGCCGCGCGATCGACGAAAATCGTCCGCGCGGTGCGGGTCGTGCTTTGCAGGTCGCTCAGGCTGCTGACCGGCGCCGCAGCGCGGAACCAGAAATTGTTCACGCCCCCCGGCTTGCCGTCCGAATCGCCATCCAGCGCGACGCCCAGAGCGCCCGCGACGCCCGAGTTATCAGTGATCGTCTGGGCGGCAACTTTGCGGAAATCCAGCTTCAGTTGGTAAGCGCCCTGCGTCGTGCCGCCGATGCCGGAATCGACCACGTTCGGGTCGTACTCGATATTGCCGCTGGCGCTCACGCCCACAAAGTAGGTGCCGGGCAGCAGTTGCAATTCAATGTACGCATCTTTGCTGAAGTAATCGTCGTTGCGAGCATACAACTCCGGCTTTTGAGTGGCCGGATTGAGGCGATAGATCGACAGTGCCGAATCGAGCTGGCTCGAATTCGCGAGCCGCTCGGCGAAGACTTCCGCCGTGAAGACGCCCGATTGATCCACATCAAACCGATACAGGTCGATGTCCTTGCCTTCCGGACGATACACGTGCTGCATGTGTACGATGTCAGCATCGCCGGGGTAGATCCCCTCCGGGGCAGGCAGGCCGGCGCCCAGGCCGAGGTCTTGCCCCTGCACCGTGTTCGCGGGTAGATCGGAGCTGTGGCCCAGGCCGAGCACCTCGTTGATGGAGTGCATCGCCGAGATGAACCAGGAGTTGCCAAACAGATCGGCGCCATTGACTGACCAATCCTCGCCCGAATCCACGATGGCGGCGGCCGTTTCAAAGAAGCCGTCGTTATTCAGATCGACGGAGCCAGCCAGCTCGGTCAAACCGCCTGGGCCTGTTTGCACGGTGATCAGAATGGCCCGCATGTCGCCCGTGGCAATAATGAAGCCCTGATTTTCGGTCTCGACGAAGTTCACGCCGGACTTCTGACCGATCAATTCCAGAACTTCGCGAGCCCGTTGCTTCTGCCGATCCGTGATGACGTTAAACGTCGGCTGCGTGCGAATGGTGCCCGTCGAAGTATCGGGCACAAAACCCAACTCGGTGCGGAAGTTGTAATAATACGTGGTGATCCCATTCACCCGATCGGCCGTGGCGGCAGGCTGAGTGAGCGGGTCCGAGGCAATATTCAAGCCCAGATGATCCTCGGGCCCGTCGCTACCCGTCAGCACCGTTTGCACGCGACCCAGCGGAGCGATGATCGTAGTGCCAGGAGGATGATTCTGCACCGTGATATCGCGGTGACCCGGATCGCCGTTGCCGCCTGGCCAGATCAGGTTGTAAAACTGCGGATCGATCGCTTGGCCAATGATCACGCTGGAACCACTGGTCAGCACGTTTGCATTGCCGGCGCTCGCCACATTCGCGTTAATGAAGGCTTCGAGCGATTGCAGGTTAGCCCCATTGGGCAACCCGTTGATCAGCACGTTCCGCAGATTGGTCGCATCGTTGAAGGTCGAACCGGGGTCCTTCGTCAGCCAATCCGTGTTCGAGCCGCCGGCGGGAACGCCATACACATTCGGCCGCCGAGCTTCATTCGTCCCCATCCGCAAGCGATAAGCCACCGCGGTATCGGCGCCCACGCCGGGAGGTGCATAGAGTTCCAGGCTGGCCACGCTGAAGGTCAGCACGGCCTTGTTCTTGAGCGGATCATAAACGACGGTCGCCGGCGTGATTTCCAAGCCGCTGGGCGCATCATCGAGCGGATCGACCGTGCCACGAGTCACGAGCAGGCGATAGTACTGCGGATCTTGCGCGCGAGTCACATCCAAATCGTCATCATTGAAGTACACATGGACTTCATTGCGGAGCTGAGTCAGCACGCCAGCCGAATCGCGAACCACCGGCTGCGGCACGACCGCCAAAATCTGCGGTGCCAGGTTCAGTCGGAAATCAACCGTGAAGTTGGTGCCCAGATTGAATGCGAAGCCGTCCGTGTCTTTCAGCGTCGCGCCGACGAATGTGATCCGGTACAGATCATCCGGCAACGGCGTGGCAAACCGCATCACCACCTGGGTCGGGTCGGTCCCCAAGTCCAGGTAGGCGGGAGTGTACGTAATATCGTTCGCGTTGAACGTGCTGTCTTTGTTCGCGCCGACCAGCTTGATGCCGTTCGCCAACGTCGTGCGGTCGATGCCCGGGACCGCCGGGAACGTGAAGGTCAATTCACGGGGCGATTCGTTTCGAATCGTGACCGGCGCGGTGCCGGTATTGAATTGCAATCCGCCATCCGCCGCCACGAGCACCGGATCGATGGCGAACATCCGCCGATCTTCGAGCGCTTCGAGGTGGAACTTGCGAGCTGCTCGCCGGAGCATTTCGCGGTATTTGGAAGTCTTCTGGAGTGAATTCTTCAGGGAGGCTGCAGGTTTCAGCGAACGCCGAGTCGACATGTACTAACCCTCGAAAATATCGCGATTTACGTCGAAATCTCTGACCAAAACCGGTTCGCCCAGGTGAGTTCAAAACGTTGAGCTCTACGCGACGAACCGGGCCTCTTGCAGCACTCAGGAACCAACCCAATCCAACACCGCGGTCGAAACCACAGAGGCCAGCTTCGGATTATAGTTGGGGGCCTGAACGATGCAAAAAATTGCGCAAGTACCCAACCGGCGCAAGCGCGCTACCCGGCTTGGAGTCCCCGCGCGACCGAAAAGTTCCCTACCACCGCCCCAAAATCATCAGCCTAGGACAATAGGAGCGAAAATAACGGTCCCGCAGGTCCCGCCGCGAGTCCGACCTGTAGCAGCATAACGGGTGCCGCGACCTGAAACAAACTGCGAAATAGGGCAAAATCGCGTTCGGGGTGAGCTTCGCCAACCGGGCTGGGCTATTTGCGGCTTTCTTTGCCAGAATCCGCCTTTCCACCCTTGGCCTCGGGAATCAGCCAGGCGGGCAGCGGAATCGCCGGCAGACGCGCAACCAACAGCAAAACACCGGCAATGATGACCAAAATGGGAACTTCGATATCCATTTTCAGCCGGCCGGTTTGCCGCAGAATCGAGAGGAAACTGGCCAGAATAAAAAACGGCCCCACCACCACCGTGATCTTATCGAAGCCACCAATCAAGAACGCGAGCAACCCAACCGCCGCCAGCCCCAACGTCCAAATCCAGTCAATCCGCGGCACAACACCCAACGTGCTCAACAACCAGCCGATTCCGACCGTGATCAGCAGCACCGGAAACAGCAGCGTCTTCTTATCAGGTTTCATAGCAGCATCTTGAGTCAGTCGCGCGAGGTTTTCAACTCCCCGTCCGTTCGCTAGATTCACACCAGCTATCAATTTCTCTCCGCAGGAAACTAAGCGTGACCAAATTCTCTCTCCAGGGCCGCGTCGCCCTCGTCACCGGCAACAGCACCGGCCTCGGCAAAGCCATCGGCCTT
>JAYTUF010000636.1:0-19679 GCA_043744755.1 Anatilimnocola sp. | reverse complement strand
GTGGCGAGAAACCTGGCGGGTTTTTCGCCACGGGCGAGCGCCGCACTCGGGTTTGGCTGGGGGGTGGTGGCGAAAAACTGGGGGAGTATTTCGCCGGTTGCCGGGGTGGGCTGGAGTTGGGATCGGGTGAATAAACGGGACGGGTTTCGACGGGTCTAAACAGTGGTACGGCTGGGTGGACTATCATATTCCAAACCGCCAGGACGAAGACTGCAACGCTATTCGCGGTAACGCGGCGGCCGATTATTGAAAACCTGAATTGGAGCACTGTCTGAGCAATCGCCTGGTCCCCGGCTTGATCGTCCCCTGCCTGGTCTTCGCTCTGTGCGGGGTCTCGTGGGCGTGGTCGCAAGACGTTTCGTTGCCGGGTTCCCCTGCCGAGTTTTTCATGGTTACCTCGGTGAATGCTGAAGGTCTCATCATCCAGCATCGCCTGCCACCGACCAAGCTGGTCGATGTGTCTAACATCGTTTATAAGCTTTCCTTCAAGACGCTGCGGGCCACCGATGCCAAAGGGAAACTGCTCACAGCCGCGGATATCAGCCAACGCTTGAAACGAGGAAGTATCGTCCTGGTGAGCTCTGACGAGGAACCGGTCGATCCGATCCTCCTGTCGGTTGTGAAAGACGACACCGTGGTCCTGCTGGACGTCTTTCCACGCAAGGGGGCCACGGCCGCGAAAATCGTGGAATGAGCGCCGTTTACCGGCCACTCTCGGGCCGCACCTCAATCACGCCTCCGCCCGATCGTCTTTCCACTGCGCGATGCGAGTGGTCCCCAACCAAGAGCATCGCCAGGGCGACCAGGAATGCCCCGCAGCGGCTGGCAGGAATCAGCATTTGTCATCTCCTCGGCCGATTTTCAGAGGAAGCCAACTCAGGCTAACTCGCTCATTACCGGTCACTGCCGGCACCTTGATCCGCCGGCCTGGCCTGCAACAGAAAATCAAACATTTCGCCGTGGCGTTTTCCATCGAGCGTGATGTCCAGCGGGATCATTTGCACTCCCGCGGCTACCTGGGCGCGGTCGACGGTGAGGGTGACCTTGAATGCCTTTCGAGACTTGGCCGCCACGCTCCCTTCCAGAACCGCAGGCTCGGCGGTGACGCCCGGGGGAAGACGCAGCCGGATGTGATGTTGCTGCGGCTGATCGCGGAAGTTGCGGACGGTGATCGTCACTTCCTGAGTGCGTTGCTGTTGCAAGTCCACGCGATAGGGATACGCCGAAACCCAGAAGGGGTCGAACTGATACTCATAGTTGGGATCGGGCAGCAGTTCTTTGTAGCGAGTGATGATCCGCTTCGACCACTCGTGGTAACGATCGAGGAACGCGGCCGGGTTAGCCATCAGCACATTGTGCGCGCCCATGACAATATCGGGCTTCAAGTCGCGCAGATACCGGCTCCCCAGCAGATACCCCTCTTCAAAGATCGCGCTGTTGCGGGCGACGACGGCTTCGTGACCGTTCTGCGCGGGATCGGCGGGGTTGCCAAAGAGATTGTCTCCCGTGAAGGCAATCCGTTTGCCATCCAGCTCGAGCCAGAGGCAATTGCCGAACTCCGTCTGGCCCGGCATCCAGTCGATCTGAAGTTTGAGTCCCTCCCAGTTGACGACCTCGCCATCGCGGAGCGGACGATCGACTTTCAGACCTTCATACTCGGGGTTGTAGGAGGTGATCAGAGCGCAGTAATCGTAGTTGAGCGGATTTTCGACCTTGTCCACGATGCGGTCGAGCGTCCAGACCTTCACGCCATAGCGCTTCTTCAGGACGGAACCGAGCGTGAAGTGATCACCGTGCATGTGATTGATCCACAAGGCGTCAATCCCCTTGAGGCCCAGATGCGTTTGCATGTCCTTGATCAGATCATGCAACAGCAGCTCGGGAAAAATGCCGCAATCGAGCAGCAGGCCGCGGCCGCTATCGGCGATGATGATGGCGAAGTTCTTGCCGGCGAGCTGGTCGCTGAATTTGTAAAGATGCGGCGTCACCTGCACGATCTGCGGGATGGCCGTCGGTTTGACGTTCGGATCCGCTGCGGGGCGCTGCGTTAGGTTCTTCACGGGATATCCGCGGATGTAGTCGGGGCGGAAGGCGACGAGCTTTCTGTGGTAACTCGCCAACTGTTCGCCCGCCTTTTGAATCGTTGGTCCCTTCGACGGGAACGCTTGTGAGAGTTTCAAGTCGCTCAGCCGCTGCACCGATTCGGTCAGCGCATCGAGGCCCTTGGCAAAGCCATAGTCCCACTCGGTATCGAACCAGTTCGTCATCCGCGCGCCGTCGTGCATGATGCCGCCGGAGAAGGCGCAGGCCTGGCCATCTTTGCGAAGCACATAACACATGCCGCCGGGAGAATGCCCGGGCGTGCTGACACACGTGAGCTCGTGCCCCCGCCAGGTGAACACTTCGCCGTCGCTGAGGACGCGGTCGAGCTTGATGGCCGCTGCGGGCGGACGGACGTAGCTCGCGCCATGCACCGTATGCGCGTCACTCAGCGCCGGACGCCATTTGCGGAACTGCAACGGCGTTTCAAACAGCGCCTGTTCGTCTTTGGGCGCTGCGATCTTCGTGGTCGCGCGATCGAGGCGGTGAATACCCTGGCATTGTTCGCGGTGATGATCGGTAAAGATGATCCACTCAATGTTCTTGACGCCGCTTTCCTTCAACCGTTCTAAGACGCTGCCGTCGCCCAAGTTAAACAAGATCACCGAGTTGCCTTCGCGGAGAACGTAAACGTTGCAAGTATCTTGGTGAACGAAAACGTTGGGCCAGGCAGCCGCAGCGGGCTGGATGGCGGCGGGAGCGCTGCCGGACTTGGCGGGTTCGGATGCAACCAGAATTCCCAGGGGCCCAAGCAGCAGAGCGGCGAGAGCTAGAGCGAATCTCATCGAGTTATCCTTTCAAGCGATGATCGGTTGCACGACGCGGCCCTGCACATCGGTGAGGCGATAATCGCGGCCTGCGTGGCGATAAATGAGCCGTTCGTGATCGAGGCCGAGCAGATGCAAGATCGTGGCGTGCAGATCGTGGATGTGTACTTTGTCTTGGACGGCGCGGAAGCCGAAGTCGTCTGTCGCGCCGTGCGCCAGGCCGCCGCGAACGCCGCCGCCGGCTAACCACATGGTGAAGCCGAAGTGGTTGTGATCGCGGCCATCACCGGCTTCGGAGGTGCTCGTGCGGCCGAATTCACCGCCCCAGATGACCAGCGTGTCTTCCAGCAGTCCGCGTTGCTTCAAATCGGCTAGCAAGGCGGCCGTCGGCTGATCGATATCCTGGCACAGCTTGCGGACCGACTCGTTGTGCTTGCTATGCGTATCCCACGGCTGCCCATTGCCGTAATAAATCTGCACGAACCGCACGCCCCGCTCGACCAACCGCCGCGCGAGCAGACAAGCATTCGCATAATGCGACTTGCCATACTGCGTGCGCGTGGCGGCGGATTCGCGGTTAATATCGAAAGCATCGGTCGCCGCGAATTGCATGCGGTAGGCCGTCTCCATCGAACGAATGCGGGCATCAAAGCGGGCATCGCCGCCGCGCTGGTCCGCATGTTGCTCGTTGAGTTGCTGCAGCAGTTCGAGTTGCCGCCGTTGGTCGGCAGGCGGCAGTTTGTGCCGTACGTTGGGAATCATCGCCGCGGGATCGATCTGACTGCTGTTGATATACAGACCCTGATGCTCGCCGGGCAAAAATCCGCTGGACCACATTTCCGCGAACCGCACGGGACGACCGGGACAGAGGACCACGTATCCGGGCAGTTCGCTGTTCTCGGTCCCCAGGCCATAGGTGAACCAGGCTCCCATGCTTGGGCGAATCGGCGTCATCGTGCCGTTGTTCATCAAGAAGAGGGCCGGGCCATGATTCGGATTGTCGGTATGACACGAGCGAATCACGCACAGATCGTCGGCCTGCTTTTGAAGTTGCGGCAACAATTCACAGATCGGCAGACCGCTGGTCCCGCAGTTCTGAAAGCGAAACGGCACCGGCATCAAGCCGCCGGTTTCGCGTTCGGTGCGCAGCTCGACTTCCGCCGGTCGTTGCCCGGCGAACTGATTGAGCGCCGGCTTGGGATCGAACAAGTCCGCTTGAAACGGCCCGCCATTCATGAACAACTGAATGACCCGCTTGGCCCGCGGCGGGAAGTGCGTTCGCGGCGCAGTCGATTCACCAGCAGCCGATGCTGGAGATAGCAGGCCCGCGAGCGCAATGCTTCCCAAGCCGCCGCCGAGCGCCTGCACGCACTGGCGGCGAGTGACCATGTAGGGAAATGCAGAGTTCATACACGGACTCTTTAATCGATGAACAAAAACTCGTTGCTGGCCAGCAGCACCTGAGCATATTGCCGCCAGGCTTCGGCTTCGGCGACGCTGCCGCTCCGCAGTTGCTGCACGAACTGACCGCCAAGTTGCACTTCGCCGGGATCTGCGGGGCGTTGAAACAGCCGCCGATAGAGCAGGTCCACACGTTGAGCATCGGTTGCCTTCTCCCGGCTGACTTGCGCGACGAGCTGCCGGGATTGAGTTTCAAAAAAAGGACCGTTGAGCACAAACAGCTGCTGGAGCGGAGTGATTGTCGGTTCGCGCTGAGCGCTGGAAGCCACGGGATCGGGGAAATCAAACAGCCGCAGCAACTCGCTGAGCTCGCGGCGTTTGACCAGGCCGTAGACCGTTCTCCGGCGGTTGCTCGTCTGCGCCAACTCGATTGGTGGACCGCCGAGGCTGGCGTCCAATTCACCAGCGACCGATAGCAGCGAGTCCCGCCACGATTCGATGTCGAGCCGCCGCGGCGTCATCCGCCAGAGCCATTGATTCTCGGGATCGATTGCAAACTGCGCAGCCTCGCGGCGACTCGATTGCCGATAAGCGGCCGAGGTCATGATCTCGCGGTGCAACCACTTCAGTGACCAGCCATTGGCGACAAATCGTGCCGCGAGATCGTCGAGCAACTCGCGATGCGTAGGCGGGGCACCTTGCAGGCCGAAGTTGCTCGGCGTTTCAACAATGCCCCGACCGAAATGCTGCTTCCAAACACGATTGACCATCACCCGCGCGGCAAGATCGCCACCATCAGCAACGATGGCTTGAGCTAGTTCCAAGCGCCCGCTCCCTTGGCGGAACGGCGTCACCGATTCCTTGGAAAGCACGGTCAGGAACCGGCGCGGAACGACAGCGGCCGTTCGCGAAGGATTGCCGCGAATTTGCAGGGGAACGTCTTGGGCCTCTCCCAGCCGATAATCAAGTCGGGTCGCACTCTTGCCGCTGGGCAACACATGCAAGGCGGCATCCACGACGCCGCAGGCGATCGGCAGATTGAAGTTCGGTGATTCACTCACAGCCGCGAGTTCTTTCTGCATTCGTTCGAGCTCGCCACGTTCCGCCTCGGTCGCGTCCTTTTTCGCAGCCAGTGGTTTGATCTTGGCTTCCAGTGCCTTCGCCTGCGCACGGGCCGCGAGTGCAGGAGCGACCTGTTCCGGCGGCAGTAAGGGCCGGTCCGCCTCGCGCACGCTGGCGAGCACACCGGCCAGCGCGTAGTAATCCTGCGTGGTCACCGGATCGAACTTATGGTCGTGGCACCGAGCACAGGCAATCGTCAGGCCAAGAAACGTGCCGCCCAGCGCATCGAGTTTTTCCTCCCATTCTTCCGCGACCACCTGCTTAATCACCTGATGATCGAGCTTCAGTTCCTTCCAATACGTGGGGCTCAGCCCGAGAAAACCAAGCGCCGCGTTGTCGGTTGCCTTTGCGTTCGGAAGCAAGTCAGCCGCCAACTGCTGTTTGACAAACTCGCGGTACGGCAGATCTGCGTTCAGCGCCTGGACGACCCAGTCGCGATACCGCCACGGTTGGCCTTCGCCCTCATGCCACGATTCGAGCACATCGGCGTACCGAGCCAGATCTAGCCAATAGCGGCCCCAGCGCTCGCCGTAATGGGGCGAGGCAAGCAAGCGATCGACGTATTCAGCATATTGCACAGCGAAGGCAGCGTCCGTTCGCAGATTGGCCAGTTCCGATTCTGCCGGCGGAAGTCCGAGCAAGTCAAACGCAGCCCGTCGCAGCAGCGTGCGGGAGTCGGCCGCATCAGAAGCACGCAGACCGTGGGCCCGCCGCTGCGCTTCGAGAAACAGATCGATCCGATTCGCTGCATCAGGAAAATGGACGTTGGTTGGTAGCGTCTGTTCGCTCAGCGGTTGAAACGCCCAGTGCTGGCGACCGGCCACCAAATCGATTTCCTTCCGCACTATTGGCGATGCCACGGCCGCGGGATGAGGCAGTCCGCGCTTCACCCACTCGACGAGCGTCTCGATTTCCGCGGCCGGCAACTTGCCCGTGGGGGGCATTTGAAAACCGGCCGGATCGTAGCGAACTGCTTCGATCAACAAACTGTTCTCCGCCTCACCAGGCGTCGCGGCGGGTCCACTATCACCCCCAGCGACGATGGCCCCGCGGTCATCGAGCAGCAGCCCAGCTTGCTTTTTCCCTTTGGCCGTCGAATGGCATTGATAACAGCGATTCGCCAAAATCGGGCGAACCCGCTTTTCAAAAAACTCGATCTCTGCGGGCGCAAACTCCGGTTCCGCGGCCCGGTTCGCGCGCACCCCAACCGCGGCGACGATCGAAAGGAAAACTACGAGGCGGGTGAACATGAGGATATCGACTATGCGGACACTGACTTGCGCGGGTGCAGCTAACTGCGTTATAGTTGCCGCGGCCGCCGGCATCAATTCTGGGCCCCCGGGGCAAAGGATGATTCGCGAGTGATTTTGCAGTACGATGCTGAACGTGCGCGGCGGTCATTTCTCCAACTCTTCCTGGAAAGGATGAACATGGTTCGCAACTTTCTCTTTGGCCTACTCGTACTTATCGGTAGTGCGTCGCTGATCGCAGCCGATCCTGTGTTGACGGTGAAGCAAGACGATGTCTGGGTCATGGCTGGCGACAGCATTACGGCGCAGCGGCAGCACAGCAATTACATCGAAGCGTTTTTTCGCACGCGTTATCCGAACTTGAATCTGCAATTCCGCAATTCAGGAATTGGCGGCAACCGGACGTCCAGCATTTTGGCACGGTTCGATTACGACGTCGCCGCTTGGAAGCCCACGATCGTCAGCATTGAATTGGGGATGAATGACGTCGGCTCGGGAGACGACCCCACGGCCTACATCGACGGCATGCGTCAACTGATCCAGAAGATCCGCGCGATCAAGGCTCAGCCCGTGCTCATTTCGTCCAGCCCCGTGAATGATGGCAGCGTGACGGGAGATTGGAAGAGCGACCGTTGCCGCCGCATCGATCCGTATACCGTGGCACTCAAGAAGTTGGCCGACGACGAGAAAGTGGTGATGATCGATCAGTATCACGCGCTCTTGGACCTGTGGGGGAAGAACAAGCAATCGCCGACGGCGATCAATTTGACGGGCGATGCGGTCCATCCCGGCCCCGTCGGGCAGTACACGATGGCAGGCGTCATCCTGGCCCAACTGCAGGTGGACCGGGACGTGAGTTCCGCCACGCTCTCCGCCGAGGGCAAAACGGTCTCAGCCAAACGCTGCAAGATTTCGGACGTCTCGGCCGAGGCGGGCAAGCTGGCCTTCACCCGCGCGGAAGAAGTGGGCGCTTGGCCTGTGGACCCGAAGTCGAAGGCGGCAGCCGATCTATTGCCGGAGATGCACCAGCTTTCCCGCTGGATGCTCACCGTATCCGATCTGCCGGCCGGTAAATACAAGGTGACGATCGATGGCAAGCCAGCGGCGATGTTGACGGAGAAGGAACTCGCCGATGGTTGGAATCTGGCCACCGTGTATGAAGGGGCCATCGCCGAACGATCGGCGAAGATCATCGGCTTGATCGGAACCTTGCAAAGCGGCCTCAACAACAATTGGCGCGCGGCCAGCAAAGCCAAGGATGAAGTGAAACTCGCCGAAGCGCAAAAAGCAATCGACGAAGTCGAAACGCAATTGCGCGAGGCGTGTCAACCAGCGTCGCTCCGGATTGAGATTCAGAAGGAATAACAATGTGGGGGAGCCGCAACAACGAACCGGCGCTCGAAGGTCATATGAAAATGCGCATCAGCCACATTGCAGTCACGTTTGCCATCCTCGCTCAGGCTGCCGTTACGGAAAGTGCCGATGGGCCATTTGGCTTAACCGAACGAACGCCGTGGACCACATCCAAGTTCCACGGTCAGCCGGAGCCGCCGCCGGCATTTCGGGCGCCGCGAGTTTATCCAAAAATTCAGTTCACTGGTCCCACTGTCTTGACCAGTGCGCCGGGGACCAAGCGCTGGTTCGTCGCGGAGCAGTTGGGAAAGATTTTCTCGTTTCCGATTGATGGTCCCACCGCGGAACCGGATCTGTTTCTGGACTGCGCCCTGCTCGCGAAACAACTCAGCGAGCGCGAGAAGCAACCCGTCGATTTTCAGGCGCTGTATGGTCTGACTTTCGATCCGCATTTTGAGAAAAATCGCTTTTGCTATGTCTGTTATGTGGTCCATCGTCGCCAGTCAGGTCGGCCACGAGATCCCGAGGGGACTCGGGTCGTGCGGCTGCGTGTGAGTGATTCCAATCCGCCCCGTTGCGAGACAGCCAGTGAGAAAACAATCATCACCTGGCTGGATGGCGGGCATAACGGCGGCTGCCTGAAGTTCGGACCCGATGGATATCTCTATATCTCTACCGGAGACGGCGGCGAAGCGTTTCCGCCCGATGGCCGGAACACGGGTCAGGATCTTTCTGACCTGTTGTCGTCGATTCTCAGAATCGACGTTCATCCGGCGGACGCCAAGCAGCCCTATGCCATTCCCAAAGATAACCCGTTCTTATCGCTGGACAAAGCTCGCGGCGAGAACTGGGCTTATGGGCTGCGCAATCCCTGGAAGATGAGCTTCGACCGTCTCACCGGCGAACTGTGGGTCGGCGATGTTGGCTGGGAATTGTGGGAATTGGTGTATCGAGTGCGCAAAGGGGAGAACTATGGCTGGAGCCTGGTCGAAGGGCGGCAGCCCGTACACATGGAGCGCACGCCCGGTCCTACGCCCGTGGTGCCTCCCACCGTCGAAATCCCTCACACTGACGGGGCCTCCGTGACCGGCGGATTTGTTTATCGAGGGAAACAATTTCCCGAACTGATTGGAATGTACATCTTCGGAGATTGGGAGACGCGGCGCATCTGGGGCGTGCCGGTCGAGGCTGACAAGGTTGGGGAGCGACGCGAACTGGTCGAGCCGACCGTGCGGATTGTCGATTTCGCCGAAGACGAGCAAGGCGAGCTATACCTGTTGGACAATGATACGGGCACCATTCACATACTGGCCCGCAATGTTGTAAAGCCGACGCATTTGCAATTCCCACGCCAACTGAGCGACACCGGCATTTTTGAATCAGTGGCGGAGCATCGCCTGGCCGCCGGAGTTCTTCCCTTCTCCATCAACGCCGAGCAATGGTCGGATTACGCACTCGCCCAGCGTCACCTGGCCTTGCCCGAGAAAACCTCGATCGGTCTCCGTTCGCGAGCGATGCCAATCCCCGGCAAGCAAGGGAGCCGGATCATGGATTTTCCGGCGGAGACCGTGCTGACAAAGACGCTCTCGCTCGATCTGGTCCACGGCGATCCCAGCAGCCGGCGGCGCATGGAAACCCAGGTGCTGCATTTCGACGGCGTGGATTGGCGCGGCTACAGCTACGAATGGAACGATCAGCAAACGGACGGAGCGCTCGTCGCAGCCGAGGGGAAGACACGCACCTGGTCCGTCCAGGATTCACAAGCGCCGGGCGGCGAGCGCATTCAGAACTGGCTGTTTGCCTCGCGAATGGATTGCATTCGTTGCCATAATCCCTGGTCGGAACACACGCTGGCTTTCAACATCGCGCAGCTAAACCGCGATCATGACTATGGCTCCGTTACCGACAACCAAATCCGCACGCTCAAGCACATTGGCATATTGAGCGACGTGCCGGATGCGCCTGATCCAAAAAACCCCGCGGCGAAAGTCGTGCCTCCTAAACCACCGGACCAACTCCCCCGGCTGGCTGATCTGCGTGACGCGAGTGCCGATCTGGAGAGTCGCAGCCGGGCCTATCTGCATGTCAACTGCGCCCATTGTCATCGCTTCAACGGCGGCGGCTCCGCGCATATTTATCTGCAGCACGATCTGCCGCTCGACAAGATCAAGGCCCTCGATTTTCGACCAACTCAGGGAACCTTCGGCATCCGCGATGCGCGGATTCTCGCACCCGCCGATCCCTATCGCTCCGTGCTCCTCTTTCGGCTGGCCAAGTCAGGGCCAGGGCACATGCCGCACCTGGGTTCCAAGCTTGTCGATGATCAAAGCGTAACGCTCATTCATGATTGGATTGCGTCGCTGACGGGCAAGCCTGCCGATCCGGAACCTGCGGCGCTGACGCAACTGGCTAAAAGCGACGCCGCCTCGAACAGCGTAGCGACCGTCGCTGAATTGCTGGCGACGCCGAGCCAGGCCCTGCGCTTGGCGCAGGCTCTTCGTCAGCGGCGGATTTCCGAATCCAATCGCAAACTGGTCATCGATGCGGCGCTGCAGCAGACAGATCTCGCCATTCGCGATTTGTTCGAGCCGTTCGTGCCTGAGGAACAGCGTACCAAGCGATTGGGCGAGTCGATCCGTCCCCAGGAGATTCTGGCAATGCTGGGCGACCTGGCTCGCGGCCGCCAATTGTTTCACGAATCAACGGTTACGCAGTGCCGCAATTGCCACCGCAGCGAAGAAAAAGGCGGGGAATTGGGACCCGACTTAAGCGGCATCGGTAAGAAGCTGGACCGCGCGAAGCTGCTCGACAGCATTCTGCAACCCTCGGCCAGCATTGATCCCAAGTATGCCGGCTGGCTGGTCGAGACTAAATCCGGCACCGTGATCACCGGCTTCATGGTCGAGAAGAACGAGGCCGGGATTGTCATCAAGGACCTGCAGAACAAGCAGCATCGGATTGCCACCGACGAGATCGAAGGGCTGTTCCCCCAGCGGAAATCCCTGATGCCTGATCTGCTGCTGCGCGATTTCACTGCGGAACAAGTGGCTGACCTGTTGGCCTATCTGTCCAGTTTGAAATGAATGAAATGGATTTAACCCTATAATTTTGGATGTGTTTCATGAACTCCACCCGACGCGCTTTCCTGGGCGGTTCATTAGCGGCGGGACTCGCCGTTCCACTATCGCTGGCTGCTGATCCGCGAGCCAAACTACCGGTCGCCGGGATCGCCACCACTTACGGCCCCAACAATCATGCCGATGTCATCCTCACCAAGATCGTGGAGGGGTATGCCCATGACGGAGGCGCGGGGCCGGACCTGAAGCTGGCTTCCGTCTTTGTCGATCAGCAGCATCCAAAAGACCTTAGTCGCCCGCTGGCCGAGAAGCACGGATTCAGGCTTGCCAAGACCATCGACGAAGCGCTGACACTGGGGACCGACGACCTGGCCGTCTCCGGGGTGATCACTGTCGGGGAACATGGCGAGTATCCAAATGACCCGGATACCGGCCAGAAGATGTATCCCCGGCGCCGGTTCTTCGACGAGGTCGTGAAGACGTTCAAGCGCGTGGGACGCGTGGTTCCGATCTTCAGTGATAAGCACTTGGCCTGATGCCCTGCATATGGTGGAGACGGCTCGGACGATGAAGATTCCCTTCATGGCAGGCTCATCCTTGCCGGTCGCTTGGCGCCGACCGCCATTGATACTCGACCGCGGAACCGAGATCGAAGAGGCGATAGCCATCGGCTTTGGTGGGCTCGAAGGCTACGGTTTTCACACGGTGGAAATGCTGCAAAGCATGGTCGAACGGCGGCGCGGCGACGAAACGGGCGTCAAACGGATTGACGTTGTCAAAGGCGAGGCAATTTGGGAAGCGCAACGCGCCGGGCGTTCGACGTTTTGCACCCGAAACGCTATGCGGAGACACTCCCGCGCGTCGTTCAAATCGGGGGAGCGAAAGAGACAGCAGGCCGCAGCACCGCCCAGGGCGACATGAGCCAATTGCCAACAGTCACGCCCCGCGCGGCCAGTGAGATCGACAGACACGCCACCGCCGCCCGCGGTCCAAGCCCGGCGAATCTCGGCCCCCACGGCAACCGCAACGGCAGCTTGCCCAGCGACGTGATAGCGGACGCGAAGTAGTTTGCTACCAAATTCGTTGCTCATCGCTATTTGCTCCCGAGGGCTGGTTGAAATGCGTTTGAGGGAACCGTTGTGGTTTCGAGGTTATCCCAGGGCAACGCCGGAACGATGAATTCCGTAGGCCCCGGAGAACGCGACAGGCTGTAGGTCGCTTCCAGGTCGATGACATACAGCTTCCGCCCGTCGCCCTGATATTCGATGGGACGAATGACGGGCCGATACTTCAGCGGCACATAGGTAATGCCGTTGCCGTCGGTGAATCGCTGCTTGATGGGGATGGACGGAAAATCCCCGATGCGCTCAGCCGAAACCCGCATCGTTACTTTCGCGGTGGGCGCGTGCAGGCGGATATGGGCAACGGTCGCTGATGACCCCGGCAGTTGGTCGCCCATCGGCATCGGAACAATCCCCTCATCGAGATCGTAGGCCCAGTTCACTTCGGAAAACGTGTACATCGCATCCGTCTGCGCGCTCGACAGCCCCGGTGATTCAATTTCAAACGGCGCGCCCGTCGGGTCATAGGTCACGACCGTTGGTTCTTCGCTATCGCGGCCAGGCTCCGTTGCCTCTCCAATTCGTTCGCCGACTTGCGGCATTCCGTGTTCATCGCAGGGGCATTGCAACGCAGCCGAGAAAAGCCCCGCGGTAGTGCAGGGATATAAGCTGGGTGGAAGTGTGCGGAATCGTGAATAGTCCCCGCCAAGGTCCAAGGGACGGCCCAGGGTGTTCAGCACCATATTGCCCAGCCGGAGCGACCCACCGCCCGCGGCATCGGCATCATTCAGCGACCGGCGAACCCTTGCCCGGGCTTCAACCGCGCAAATATCTTCGCCCAGAAAATCGGTGATGACGAGTTCTAGCCAAATCCAGTTGTTTTTCTGGTTTGCAAAGCGATCCGCCTGGACGCGCGAGTTAATCACCTTCATGCACTGCTCGAGCAAGACTTGCTTGTCGGTCCCCGGAGCGCCTTCGAGGCGAACATATACCTCCCCCACCGACGCCGAGCCGCTGCGGTCTAGTGTTTCCGTGTGAGTGCCGGTCATTTTCACCGCAGGCGCCGGCGCGGCATCCCCGAGCAGCTGGACGTCTTGAATTTCGTATGACAGTTCGAGCGCGTTGAGCTCGCCTTGAAAGTGCAAATGCTTTCGGCGGAATCCGTCAGAGAGGAGCGGAACCACCACCTCACGGAAGGCGTGGACGTTGTGAATCGCGTTGCTCAGCCGAATCCTGCCCCGCCAGGTCCTGGTGGTTCGGTGCTGATCGTCGATTGGATCGCTAACCGTGAACCGGTTGCCAGTCACCGGCGGAGGACTTTCCGAGCAACCGATAATGGCGATCTTCACTACGAAATCGATTTTGATGCTGTTCGTGCCCATCGGTTTGCAGTGTGCCGAAACCACCTTCGGTCCGTTGTTCGCATCGATTTGAGCGTTTGAGCGGAACATCTCGACGCCGTTTTGCCGGTAAACGAACTCCATCCGATCTTCGAGCAGTCGTTGCAACGCATTGCGGCAAGTGTCGGCGGCCGTTGCGCCTTGCACCCGATTACCCGTCACGCCCAGGCTTTGATTCACCGCCGTGAAGACCGCCACGTTAACAATCGTGGACACTCCGAAAGTTATTTCGGTGTACCAAATGTCGGTGCCCGATTCGTCGCGAACAGGGACGGGTTCGAGGGTGGTGGTCAGGATATTGAGCAGATTCACGCCATTGTAAGAAATATCAAATCCAGCCATCGAGAGACTCCCTTCAAACAAACCGTAGAGAAAAATCGCACCAGGCGAGGCGGGAACGACGACCGCCCCGCCCGGCACTTGCGCCACCGTTGACGTTAACAGCGGCGCCATTGACCAGCAGTGATTCAAAAACGCCCAGCGAGCGGGCTGCTGTTTCCCGCCCGCCGAGCGGAGCAAGAGCCGGTTGAAAGGACCCGGCCCACGCTCTATTTACGGTTGATAATCCAGCCGCATCCGGTAATCATCGAGCAGCATCGCGCCAGGACTCAGGTTGCCATCGCGGGCTGCTTTAATCGCTTCGGCAGTGGCAACCAGGATGTGAAATTTCCTGAATCGATCCGCCGGCTCATCGAGCGCGACGATTTGCTTTCCGAGCGTGCTGCAGTTGCTTACCAACTGACCGATGGGCAATGTTTCACCGCCATAGCGGCAGTATTGAACCAGCAAGCTCCGACCCATCTCGGCGATGATGCGGTAGATGAAATCAAATCCCTTGATTTGTCTCGTTGCCGCCGCGTAGAGGACAATATCGCCGACGCTGGTCATGTACCACGGCCCCGGCGGCTGATCATCTTGCCGCGATTCCCATTCAAGGCGCTTCGCGTCAAATTCCTGAATCATCGTGACGAGCTTCGGGGTAGTTTCGATTGGCGTCTCCACAACCGGCCCCTCAGCGACGGCCGTTCCTTCTTGTGCGTCATTCGCAACCATTTTCAGTTTCCTTTCAAAAATCAAATTTCAGTCAACATCCCAGCGGCCAGGAAACGCCCCAACCGCCACACAAAACAAACGATCTACGACAGGCCTAGGGCTTGCCGTTGCTTGGAGAGTTCCCCGGCGTAGTCTTGGTTGCCATGTTCCAGGCATACCGCCCGCGCCCTTGCCGAGGCTCGATCAGCCCGCTTCTGATCGCTTTCGGCTTCGCTTACCGACTTGTTCTGCTCGCGCTGGTATCGAGCAACAGACTCCCCGCCACCAATCGCAGAAAAGGCCCGAGCGTATTCGGTCGCATGATCGAGACGTTGCCCGCGGTAGGCAGCGCCGAGGCAGTTATCAGCAGCCGCGGCCGATGCCAACTGCTGCGGGTCCAAGTGCTCGCCATAGAGTCGCGAGAACCGCACGCGAACTTGATCTTGCGATTCACCGTACTTGGCGTACTTGTGAGGCCCCATTCCGCCGGCGTTGCCGTGTTCATCCACGACGTGCTTTTGGATTGTCGGCAGATTCTTTCCGCCAAGACCCTTGGACGCTTGAGCCACCGCAGCGGCCACGGCCGGATGCAAAGCCGCAAGCAACTGCCGGACGACTTCCGCAATGTCTTCTGGACTCAACATAAAACTCTCCTCTTCTTCTGAAAAAACAGAAACCAAAAAACTAGAAACTTCTGAATCGTTGAACTTGTTCGGCGATCCGCTCGCCGTTGCCAGGGCGAACAAGATGTACGCCCATTCGAGCCGCGGCGAGTGACACTATTTGCATTTTTTCGGCGCGCACTTCGCGACCATCGCCGCGGTAGTGGGTATTCGCCGTTGTTTCCGCCGCAGGTAGGGCAATTGAGAATGCGATGCCCAGGTCTGCGTGGCCGTCCGGACCGCTAACAGCCGTCAATCGCAGCCCCTGCATGCGCTCTTCGATCCGCAGGCAACGCAAATCCTTCCGCAGTTGGGGGTGGTCGTGCAAATCCACCTGCCTCTGGCGAAAGCACATCATCAACGCGCTGGCGCTGCGGTCGAGATTGCGAGGGGTGAACGGGTATTCAATCATCCGCACGCCACGTCGCTTCAAACGCTGCGCCGAGTGCAATGCTTGTGACGGATCAAAATAGACCGCCGACAACCCGAAATCGTGATGGGCCCGCAGCACGGCTTTTTCAACGGCCGTCAGGTCGACCTCGCCCCCGCGCGGCGGCTTCCAGGATGTTGCCGCGGCTAACTTGATTCGCTGAGTGCCATGCGGGACGGCCAGAACAACCAGGGCGCTGCGGTCATGTTTGACGCCGATATCCAGACCCGCTACCGCGAAGTTCTTCTCACGGAAGGCCACATCCGCCCGCATCGGGCCAGCCATCGTTACCGAGGACTTCAAGTCGTCTTCGCTGATGGCGCTGTCCTCTCCGGAAGTCCAGCGGTTCAGCCAAACCCGGTCGTAAACTACCGCAGGAAGCAGGCGTCGTTGCTCTTCGAGGTTCGCCGCTGAAATCCACGACGCGACCGGACCGTCAAGGGAGTGGAAGTACCAGCCCGAGTCGGTTTCTTGCACTTGGCGATAGATTTCCTCTTGGGGCGATCCGGCAAAACCGCCGTTACTGATCACCTGCAGAAAACCGTGTTCCTTTTTGGCGATGGCCGAGAGCAGCGAGTACCAGAGTTCCAGATTCGGCCACACTGTTAGCTCGTCAATGGCGATGAAGTCCACCAGTAAGCCCCAAGACGTGTGAGCTTCGGACGATAGAACGCTGCAGCAACTCCCCGTCTGCCGATTCAGAATCAAGCCCGCTTGGACTTCCAGGTAATTGCCGAGCCAGGGGTTCGTTCGCACCAACTGCTCGATGGCCGTGCGGAGCAAGCCGGCCTGATCCTTCGAAGCCGCGGCGAGTACACCAGTCCGCCGACGAACGGCCGCAAAGAGACACCAGGCAACCGATACGGCCGTCCCCGAAGTCTTATCGTGCCCGCGTGGGCGCTCCAGGTAGGCCCGCGAGTAAATCGGGCGATCCTTGGGCACCGGAAGCCCCGCCGCACGCAGCCAGCCAGCATCAAGGGCTTCATGGTCGATCCGCTGCCATTCGTTGGCCTGCATCGCTTCGGCATATCGCACCGGTCCGTTTGCGGTGTCGATCATCAGCACGTTGCGAAATGCCGCGGGGTCCATCGCCAGTTGCCGCAGGTCGATCTTGGGTTGCTTGGCCATGCTAGAAAGTCTCCTGCCGCGCTGGGGCGGGTTCTTTGATTGGTTCAATAAGCCCAGGCGACTCGGTAGGCTGCTGCTCGATCTGCTTGGCCAGCCCCGCGTAGAAGTCCTTCAGCGTCTCGCCAGCGGCTTCGGCGGATGAACCGGGCAACCGCAGCCGATCAACGGCCTTGTCCCGCTGCGTTGCCGCATTGGCGATTGCCGAGCTGTGGGCGAGTCGCTCCGTGGCCGATAGCTTCTCTTCGTCGCGGCGCATGAATGCCGTGGCCATCTGGGCGTGGAGTTCCCACCGCGCGGCCGTGTTGATGCTCAGGACGTCAGGAATCGAGATCACGCCGCGAACCTGCAGGACGGATTGCTCTAGCACCTTACGGAAGACGCCTACGCTCCGGCGGGCCTGCTCAGCCACCTTGCCACAACTGCCCAGCGTCAGACCGCAGCGCGCGATCCGCGCGGCCTTCTTGGCTTCGGGATTGCGAACCCGCTTGCCGTTGCCGTGCTTGCCCCCGGACTGCTGCCCAGGTAGGGGTGCAGGGGTAGCGGATGGAGTTTCCATCACGCCTTTCATCACGCCCACGGGTTTGCCAGCCAGCGATGAGGGGTCATCGTCGCTGTAAGTGCTTTTCTGGTTATGATTTGTGTCTATCACGTTCGGCGGCTTCTATTGGTTGTTGGATGATTGAGTATCAAACGGTGTGCAAACTCGGCAGTTCTTCACCCCCCGAGCCTTGGGCGGGAGAGGTAGGGCGGCGCGGGTGAGGGTGAATGGCGCAACGGGAGGGTTACTATCAACGGGAGGCTTTTTCGGTATCAACCCCTATGCGCACGCGCGTATAGGGGGAACCCATAAAAGTGGTCAAAACTATCCCGTTGGCCAAACCCTCCCGCGCTTGATCGGTCATCGGTATTGCCCCTCGTCGGTGTTGTGATCGCTGTCACGAAGTGCAATTCCCTCATACCAAAAGCCGCTGTTTTTCCGCTTCAGGAAGCCTTTTTCGACGACGGCCAAACCAAACCGCGTTTGATTCAAGCCGCCATCTCCAACCCATTTTTGATAGGCTTGGAACAACTGCTGGGCCTTCACTTTCACGCCGGCAACCACGACGCAAACCTCGTCGATGAACTGCCCGAGAACGTCCATTTCGCCCCGGTACTCGGCAACGGCGTCAGTGATCACCTGGGGCGTTTCCAGGCCGAACTCTGCCCAGCGTCGGTAGCCAGCCAGTGACCAGTTCAGAATCCCCGACAGCTCCGCCGCAAGCTTAGCGGGCATGGCTCGATCTTTGGTGGCGTCGTCGAACGTAACGAGGAAGGGAATCATCTTGATCCGTCGCCAGATACCGTTGTCAGTTCCCCGGATCGTCGGTTTATGATTCGCAGCCAACCAAATCTTGTGGGTCGGCCGGAACTCCCAAAAGACTTCCCGCATCCGCCGCGCCCGCAGTGCATCGCCGCCAGTCATTTCCTTGACCATCGATTCGGCAAGGCGCCGGCCGTCGTCGGCCTCGATGCAGGCCACGAATCGCTTGCCTGCCAGGTCGGTCAATCCCGTGGGGTGAGAGTGCCCGTTGCTCAGCAACAGCAATTCGCTCGATGCCTTGCACGCATAATCGCCCAGCAGTTGCAGCAGCAGATTCAGGAACGTCGATTTTCCGTTACTGCCATGCCCGTGACAGAAAAACAAAGCGTGCTCGGAGACGTCGCCGCAAAGCAGATAGCCGGTTGCTCGCTGGATAAAGTCGATCAGCTCAACATCGTTGACGAAAATCCGCTCGATGAAGGCCTGCCACGTCGGAGCCGTCGCGGGGGGATCATAATCAACCGGGCAAAGTTGCGTCAGCCAGTCGCCGCGGTCATGCCCCCGCAACTTCATCGTGCGCAGGTCCAGCGTGCCGTTCTCCACGTTCAGCAAGTGCGGATGCTGGTCAAGCTGGTCGGGCAAGATCGGTATTCCCGCCTCAGACCGGACACGCTCAAGCATCGCCCGGATGCCGCGGGCCGAACCACTGCCACGAATGAACGAACTGCAGCGAGTCAATTCCTCTCGCGATAACACTCCCGCCTTCGGTCCGAACTCGCCCCAGAGTGATTGATAGACATCGCGGGCGAGGGCATCGACGGCCAGGGCCTTATCACTTGCCCAGCGCCGGCCGTCCCAAACGATGAACTTCTGCCACGGGTCGCACCACCGAAACTTATCGCCATGCCGCAACCGCAGTCGCAGGCCATTCGCTACGTCAGTTTGACCGTCGCTTCGCGCCACGTCGGGCAGGCCGGCCACCTCGACAACTTCGCTGGCCTGATGTTCGTCGGCAACCTTCGCGTCAACCGGGTTCCATTCCGCCGCCGATTCAATCGCATCGCGGAGCAACCGCTCGCCATCGGCTTTGGCCAAAATGTCGCGAACGTCGGCCCCCTTCGATTCCTTGAATTCTTCTGGCAGTGCGGCAATCTTGATCGTCGCCGCCACGCGAAAGAGCCTTGCGGCCGATTGCTGCGCCCCCACGTCGCCGGGTTTATCCCGATCAGGAACGAACGTCACGTTTGCCCCGCGCAGTAGCGGCGCGAACCGCTGATTCATTTTGGAAGTGGGCAGGCCCATCGCCAGAAAGCCAAGCGACCACAATGCCGCGGCATCCTTCACGCCTTCAACGATCAGCCACGTTTCACCGGCCTGGGGAATCCGCGGCTGGACATCGACAACCGGCAGGAATACGCCGGCCGTCCCGCCCTTGGGGAACAAGCCTTTTGATTCCTTCCCGCTTCCCGGGCCGATGCTGAATTTAGACAGCGGCCGCCCCGTGACGTCGAACGTCGGAACCGCAACCGCCCCGTTTTCCACTTCAGCGCCATAGGCTTTCAGGGCCTCGACACTGACGCGCTTTTGTTTCGCGAC
>JAYTUF010000635.1:0-5051 GCA_043744755.1 Anatilimnocola sp. | reverse complement strand
TGCATACCATAATTGGCCGTCGGCCAGCCGTTGCGGGAAACGAGCCGCAAGGGGCAGGGGACCACCTGAGATACCAACTGCTGCCGATGGTCGATCGTCGCCCGCAAGAATGAGGGCGGCAGACCTGGAGGTCTGCCGCCACGCATGAAGCATCAACATCACCTACGGCGAGGAGAGACTCAGCCGGGCTTCAAGCACTTTTTGAATCCTCGCGGACGTTTCTTGCAAGTGCGCCTTGCTATAGGTGTCGAGCTTGCCGGTCATCGCGGCGTTGTCGAGCACCTTTTTAATCCGGCCTTGCAGGTCGGTCAGTTGCAAGTACGCGACGGTCTGGCAATCTTGCGGCGCGCCGGTGTTGCCCATCGCCATTTGCGAGATGGCTTTAAGGTACGAGCGCTGCAAATTGCGGCGGAGGCTGGCGATGGCGGGTTTGCGGTTGCTATACTCGCCTTCCTTCAGGCCATCGACTTCGTTAAAGATGCTCTTGGTTAAGCGTTCGAGCAGTTCGGCCGTCGTGACCACGTCGGCATCGGGCGAGGACTTGAGTTCCGCGTCGTGCATTCGTTCGAGCGTGATCGACGAGAGCAACTGAGCGAGGACCCGCTCCTGCCACATCAGCACGAAATCATGTACGCCGAAGTCCTTGCGGGTCGCGGGATTCACGCCCCAGTGCGACCAGTTCGACCAACCAAGCTGGTTGTAAATGTCCGGCGGGAACGCGAACGGCTTCTCGCTGAACAAGCTCTTATCGAGCAGGTCGAGCACTTCGCGCTGCAGCTTGGCATCGACGGCTTGCACCGGCGGCTTGCCGTCTTTGTCTCCCTTGTGGCTGCGGCTGGTCTTCAGACCACCCACTTGCCGCGAGGCGAAGAACATCGATTGGCCAGCCTGGGCAACGACAATGTTGAACGTGCGGCGGGCCTGCGTATAGTCGTCACCCTCTTTGGTCGTGCGATCGATCAAGCCGGGAATCAGATCTTCGACCATCTTCAGCCGGAGCTTGGCATAGTCCATGGGATTGGAACCAAGATCGAAGCGATTGGTATCCGGATCGGGATCGGTGCCGCGAGTGTCTTCGTCGGTGCTGTAAGCCAGTGCCAGTTCGCCACTGCGGGCGGCGATCTTTTTCAACTCAGCGACTTCGCCCTGCGTGCCGCCGGACTGCGGCTTGTAACCATATTCAATGGCCCACACATCGTAGGGACCAACGGTAGTGGGATAATAATCCCCCTGCTTTTCACCCTTGCCCACAATGTTGGCCGGGTTGTAATCCATCACCGACGAAACCATCGCGCCGCCCGATTTGCTCGGGTCGTTGAGGTCCTTGAGGCTGAGCCATTTACTGGCCTTGAAGTTGTGCCGCAGGCCCAGCGTGTGACCCACTTCGTGCATGGTCACTTCCTTGAGGGCCTGCATGATGAACTTTTCGGTGTTCTCCGGGGCCGTCTGGGGATCGGCCGCGAGAATTGCCGCGGCGCCGCTGGCCAGTTGCTGGCTCATGCCCCGGCTGAGGCGGCAATCGGGCACAATGCCCGTGCGGGCGGAGAAAATCGCTCGCGTTTTCTCTTCGCGATCGGGGCGGAAATCGAGTTCGCCGCCGGTCATCTCAGCAACGGCGGCCGGCGTGAAGGTTTCGTACTCTTCTTTCCAGAACGTCAGAAAGTCGGCATCGAAGATGATGTCGGCATCGAGAATCTGGCCGGTGTACGGATTGGTCCGCGAAGGGCCCATCGCAAAGCCGGCGTTGCTGGTGATCCAGCGGAACGTGTTGTAGTTGATGTCTTCCGGATCCCAGGTCGCGTTATCGGGCTGCCGTTCGACGACCACCGCATTCACGAAACCAGCGGCTTCAAAGGCTTTGTTCCATTCATAGATGCCGTCGTAGATGGCTTTCTCATACTTATACGGGACGGTCTTCTCGATCCAGAACTTGATCGGCTTGGTCGGCGGCGAGAGCTTGGCGGTCGCATCCGACTTTTGCAGGTCCCAGCGATTGATATAGCGAACGAACTGCTCGCGGTTGCTCTTGCTGGAAAAATCCTTGACGGCGGTGAGGAAGTAACCCACGCGATCGTCGGCCAGGCGGGGCTGATACGACGAGCTTTGCGGAATCTTGCTGATCGAGTAGTGGACGTTGATCGTCACGCCGCGGCTATCCGGCACGGTATCGATTTCCTGCTGACCGCCGGAAGCATAGGTGGCCGCCACTTCCAATTCCATGTTGTTTTCAAAACCCTTCACCGCCGCCCAAGTGCTCTTCGAGGGGGAGAAGACGAAGCCGGGGAGCACCTGACTGATTTGCGGCAGATCGCCCATGAAGACCGAAGTCAGATCGACCAGGTCGCCACCCTTAGGACCCTTGACGGTCGCAGGAATGCTGAACAGCACGCTGTCGGTGTACGCATTGCGGACCGCGCGAGCTTCGGGCGAATTGGTCGTCGCTTTGAAACGAACGTTTTTTCGAATGATGTGGACGTTGTCGTCCACCTTGCGGAACTGCCAGACCCAGTCGTCGCCAAAGCCCCAGCTCATGCCGCCGAGGATCGGCCCTTGGGCAATGCCGCGGGAGATGGAAATCAGCACGATGTATTCCGCGCCGTAATCACCGGGCATCAACTCGACATGCAAGTTGTTTCCCTTTTGATGCAGTTGCAGCAGGCCGGGAACGGCCTTGGCGTCCTTAAGCACGGCGGCATAAGGCGGTGCCGGAGCAGCAGCGGGTGCTGCGGGCTTGTCTTGCGCACCGCTAACACCTGATAGGAAGAATAGAAACAGACCCGTCGCCACTGGGCACAGCATTCCTAAGAAACGCGTGCCAGATAGTATCCGCCTTCGCATTGTGATTCACTCGCTACTGCCGCAGTCTTGCCAGCTAGCGATGAGCCGCTGGTCACGTACCGCGAATCAAGATTTGTGAAGAAACCGACCCCACTCCAGAACGCCAAGCGACCGTCAAATATACCCCAAGCGATTCAATTTGCCATTTGCTAACCGCATTTCGGCAAAATGAACGCCCAGATTGTCGCCACTTGAGCTAATCTCTCACTAAACTACCCACTTTAGTGCCTCTGAACCAGCTTTTGGTTGACTGATTGCTGCCGCAGCCGCATTTTGCATCCCGTACAATTAGGTGATGATGTCCGACGCTGACGCTTTGGCCGCTCTTAACATCTTTAGCAGTTGCTGCACAAAATACCAGTTGCGACGGGTCGAGCAAGTCGGATTTAGCGGGTCAACGCTGTGGAAGGTGTTTTCGCCGCCGGATTCGCTTCAGCCGGAACCCGTCTGCCTCAAGTGCTGGCCCGCCGATCATCCGCCGCCGGCGCGATTGCCTTGGATTCATCGCGTGCTATTGCATGCCCAGCGAAATGGAATCGACTTCTTGCCGCTGCCCCAGTTCACGACCGCGGGTCATACGACCTGTGAATTCGCCGGCTGCACATGGGAGCTAATGTCCTGGCTGCCCGGACTCGCTGACTATCAGCAGCGACCCACGCTCCGCCGTTTGGCTGCAGCCTGTCGTGCGCTGGCGAAGTTTCATCAGGCAACAACGGATATGATTGCGCACGACCTGCCTGGCTCGACGGGAAACATTCCCGCGTTTGTGGACCGCGTGGAGCGCTGGCAACAACTGCTGGGAGGAAAGCAGCGGGAAATTGAGCAGGCTGTGAACCAGCGGCGAATCCCAGCAATCGATGACCTGGCGCAGCAATGGCTCGCGAGAAATTCTGCTTTTCAGTCTGATTTGCTGACGCAATTGTCAACCGCAGCCAGATTGCCGCTCCGGCTGCAACCAGCCATTCGCGATCTATGGCACGACCACGTCCTCTTTCAACTGGACGAAGTTTCCGGCTTCATCGATTTCGGCGCGATGCGGATGGATACGCCGCTGACCGATCTCGCGCGATTGATAGGAAGCCTAGCCGGGGATGATGAGTTACAGCGAGCAACAGCCCTCGCTGCTTACTCAGACGTTTGTCCGCTAACGACCAAAGACAGCGAGCTGATCGACTTGCTCGATCACAGCGGCACGCTCATCGCCGGCTGGAATTGGCTCGAATGGCTCTATGTCGAGCAGCGGCAGTTTCCCTCGCTTTTCGCCGTCCGCGAGCGGCTGAGCCAGTTGCTCAGCCGCCGGTTTGCAATTTCGCTCACTACCGCGTAATCGTGATCGGGGGCACTTCCGTAGCGCTCGCATTCACCGTCACTTTGATCGGCGACAGGTCTTTCTGAGCATACTTCGGCGGCAGCACGTTCGGCCCGCGACCGCCCCCTTCACCATTCGCACCGGTCACAATGCGGAACCACTCAATCGTAGCTACATACTCGCCCGGCGGCGCTCCATCGGCAGCGCCATAGACGCTGATCTGGTAGCTACCATCTTCCTTGATGGTTCCTGAAGGCGCCACGTCCGCAGCTTCCAGCGCGCTCGTCGGATGCAGCACAATCAATGCGCCCACTGGGGGTTGTCCATAAAAAGAAACCTTTCCCGAAACCGGCACGACCTTGATTCGCTTTTCACTTCGCCCGCAGCCGGCCAGCAGCGGCACCGTGGCCAGGCTCAAGGCGAAGGCGAAGAAGAAGCCCGCCACGATGACATTCAGTCGGGAATTGGTGTCTGGCGGAAGTGTACGATTTTTGATGTTCATGTTGAATTCTCTCTCGCTAAGAGCTTGTGGATGTTTGTTGGTTTAATTTAGAAGTCCGAGACGGCAACTTCGCCCGCGCCCGAGTTTCGAGAGACGAGCGCTCCTGCCAAGCCGATCGAAATGCTTTCATCTAGGAACTTCACGGCACCATCGCCCATGAGTACGTTCAGGCCCGATGGATGAAACGCATAAGGCTGGCTGGAGCCTTCGGTGCCGACACTGGGATAGCCGGCGGGACCGTAGCTTTCGGAACCGACATCACGGCCGTTGGTCCGGTTGAGGAACACGCCCGGCACCGTGGTGCCCGTCGAGTTCGAGCCGGCGAACAGAATGTCGCTGGCCGGGCGCGCCCAACCGCCGGCGTTCAAGTGCGACACAGTAATGTTGTTATTTGCTTGCAAC
>JAYTUF010000634.1:0-5053 GCA_043744755.1 Anatilimnocola sp. | reverse complement strand
CGCAATGGCTGGGCGCAATTGGCGGTGCTCGATCCCGAGAGCAATCAAATTCAGGTTTATCAAAACGGCCAGTTCGAGCCCTATGTTCCGGAAGTAATCGGCCTGCCCCAGGCGACGTCGTCCGTCGATTGGTACCGCGGTTGGCGCGACCCTCTGGGGTTTGCATCGATTCAGCCATTGTCATCTAAAGAGGTCGAATAGTCCCTCATGCTCGATCAAGATACGATCTTCCGCGTGCTCGGCCTGATTGTCGTTTGCGCGCCGCTGGTGCTCACGATCATTCTCGGGGTGATGACGCTTTCGAGCGCTCCGCTTTCGGAAACCGCAATCAGCATTCTGGTGCAGGCCTGCACCGTGATTGGCCTGACGGCGGCGCTCGGTGTGTTCGCGCTCATGCTGGCGTGGGGACCGCGCTACGTGCCGATCAATGTAGGGCAGTGGGTGGAGGTGCAGGATTATCATTTTCACGTCAAATTCGTATTCGATCGGCTCTCGGTGCCATTCGCGATCTTGACATTCGTGCTGTGCGGCGTGATCGGCGGGTTTGCCACGCGGTATATGCACCGTGAACCAGGTTTCAACCGCTTCTTTGTGTTGTATTCATTCTTCATGCTGGGCATGATCGTGGCCTCACTGGCGGGAACGATTGAAACACTGTTCACCGGCTGGGAACTTGTCGGCCTCTCATCGGCGCTATTGGTTGCCTTCTTTCACGAGCGGGCCTCGCCGGTTCGCAACGGACTGCGAGTGTGGGTGGTATATCGCATTTCCGATGCAGCCTTGCTAGTTGCGTCAGTTGTCATGCATCACTTGCATGACCACGGGGATTTTGAAGGACTTCTGGGAGCAGGGAAAGGCATTTCCTGGCCCAGCGGTCATGTTGATATCTCAAATCAAAGCCTGCTGCTCGTGGGCTTCTTGCTGCTGATCGCGGCAGCGGGGAAGAGCGCGCTCGTGCCCTTCTCCGGCTGGCTGCCCCGGGCGATGGAAGGGCCGACCCCTTCGAGCGCGGTGTTTTACGGCGCGCTGTCCGTGCATCTGGGGGCGTTTCTGCTGCTGCGGATCAGTCCGATTTTGGATGAATCGCTGGTCCTTTCGATGGGGGTGGTGCTGATCGGACTGGCCACGGCGGCCTTTGCATCGTTTGCGGGCAGGGTGCAGACCGACATCAAATCCGCTCTTTCGTTTGCTTCGTTAACACAGGTGGGATTGATTGTCGCCGAGATCGGCTTTGGATATTTTTGGGAGCCGCTGCGCTATGTCGCCTTGGTGCATATTCTGGGTCATGCTTGCTTCCGCACGTTGCAATTTTTGCGTGCCCCCACGCTGCTCTATGACTACGGCACCCTGGAAAACGCGCTCGGCAGTCGTCTGCCTCGAATGACCGGCAGTGGGGGCCGCTGGGTACCCGCATCTGCCCGCACCTGGCTGTATCGGCTGGCTTTGGAAAAAGGCTATCTCGATGCTTGGTTGATGACCTGGCTGGTCAATCCATTTCTGAATTTGCTCCGTTTCTGCGACCAGCTCGAACGACGTTGGAGTTCGCTCTTTTCCACTGCCGCCCAAACTGCTGCCGACGCGAAAGCCGCCGTCGCCGCAATGGAGAAGACTTCATGACGGAATTGCACCTCCCTTGGCTGGAAATCTGCATCCTCATTCCCCTGCTCGGCGCGCTGTGGGTCAGTCGCCTCCGCGAGCCGACCATCATGCGGCTGCATGCCGTCGTCATTACGCTGCTGACGTTGGCATGTGCCACCGGCGCTTGGATTGATTTCATCGTCATGCGCGTCAGTGAGGCGCAAGACCGGTTCCATCTGACGACGTATTTATTCAATCGTGAATTTCTGCGAATCGACGAGATCAGCGCGCCACTGCTGCCTTTGGCGGCCCTGCTCGTTGCCCTCACCACCATTGCCACGGTGCGCTCGAAAGCCCGGCGATTTTCGTTCACTTGGACGCTGGTGTCGGAAGCGATCTTGCTGGCCACTTTCTCCTGCAAGGATCAACACTGGCTATTAATCGGCCTGCTGAGCCTGGGAACACTGCCGCCCTATTTTGAATTGCTCGCTCGCGGCCGTGCGACGGGCATGTATGTCGCTCATATGGGACTGTTCATCGCGCTGATGATCCTGGGCTGGGGTGTTGTCGTCGCGGAAGGGGGCGTAGTCGCCGCGGGAAGTAGTCAAGCCAAGGTTCACACCCTCATGGCGATCGTGCCGTTGCTGGCCGCCGTGCTGATTCGCAGCGGGATATTTCCCTTTCATGGTTGGCTGCCTGATCTGTTCGAAAAATCATCGTTTGGGAGCGCCCTGCTGTTTGTCACGCCGCTGGCTGGCGTCTATGCCGCCGTCCGCCTGGTGTTGCCCATCGCGCCGGATTGGATCATGCGGAGCATGGGCCTGATATCGCTCTTCACCGCCGTTTATGCGGGCGCGCTCGCCCTAGTTCAAACCGAAGGCCGCCGCCTGTTCAGTTACCTCTTCATGAGCCACGCGGCGGTGATTCTGGTGGGATTAGAGATGGTGACTCCGCATGGCCTGACGGGAGCGCTCAGCGTGTGGATGTCGGTCGCGCTCTCGCTGACCGGCTTTGGTTTGGCGCTGCGCGCGGTCGAAGCCCGCCGCGGCCGGTTGCAACTCACCTCGTATCAGGGCTTGTACGAACATTCGCCGTTGCTGGCGGTGTGTTTCCTGGTCACCGGCCTCGCCAGCGTGGGCTTTCCCGGCACGATGGGCTATGTGAGTGGGGAGTTGCTGATTGATGGCGCAGTCGAAACGTATCCGCTCGTCGGCATCGCCGTGGTGGTCTCCGCGGCTTTGAACGGCATCGCGGTGGTGCATGCCTATTTCCTGCTCTTTACCGGGACGAAGCACATCTCGAGTATTTCGCTGCGCCTGGGACGGCGCGAAAAGGTCGCCTTACTGACGCTGGTTACGCTGCTCATCGCCGGCGGGATCATCCCGCAACTCAACATTGCTTCGCGACATCATGCGGCGGAGGAACTGCTCAAGCACCGGGGATTGTCGGCCGATACGCACTCGGCGGCACCGTGGGAAAAACTCTTACACCCCGAACAAGCTCGCCGGCCAGCTGAACAGGCTCCGGTTAAAGCCATTTCCCCAGCCGCCCAGCGCGATTGACGACTGATCGCAAATCCGGCACAGCAGTCCTAATCACGTCATTTCTCGCGGTGAGGCGCCGTAAGTCCTTGCGCATCAACCTTCCGCCCGTTGACGCCCTCCGGGGGGCCTGAATAGCATGGAAAGTTTATTCCAGGCTGTTCCCAGCCCCCGTTCTCCCTTTCGGATGGTCACCGTCTATGCTCATTACCAAAGTCGCCCTGGTGGGCATGGGCACCGTCGGCGCGGGCGTGGCCCGGCTGCTGATCGATCACGGCGACCGCACCGGCAGACATGCGGGACGCGTGCTGTGGGTGGAAGAAGTCGTCGTCGCCGACCCCCAGAAGGCCCGCGACTATGCGCTGCCCAAGAGCGTCACGCTGTCAGACGATCTGACGCGGATTACCCGCAACCCGGAGATCAAAATCGTCGCCCATCTTGTCGGCGGCCTGGAACCCGCCCGCTCGATCATGCTCAAGCTGCTGGAAAGCGGCAAGGACGTCGTCACTGCGAACAAGGCACTCTTGGCCGAACATGGCCCCGAGATCTTCGATCGCGCCCGAGAGCTGGGCCGGGCGATTGCCTTTGATGCAGCCGTCGCGGGTGGCATTCCCATCATCACGAATATCAGCCAGTGCTTCTCAGCTAATCAGATACTTTCGCTAAGAGGCATTCTGAACGGCACCAGCAACTTCATCGTCTCGCAAATGGATGGCCAGGGAGATTCGTACGCCGAGGCGCTCGCCGAAGCCCAAAAACGGGGCTATGCCGAAGCCGATCCCACGATGGACGTCAGCGGCGCGGATGCCGCCCAGAAACTGGCCATCCTGGCGCATCTCGCTTTCGGCGCGCAAGTGCATTGGAACGATATTCCCCGCGTGGGCATTGATACACTCGACGCCGCCGATTTGTTTTATGCTCGCGAACTTGGATACCGCATCAAGCTGATCGCTGTGGCCCAACTACGCGAGAATGGCCTCGAATTGCATGTCTCGCCGAACCTTGTCAAGATCGGCACACCGCTGGCCGAAGTGCGCCTGGCCTACAACGCCATCAGTGTCGTCGGCGATGCGGTGGGGCCCATCTTCTTTCATGGCCAGGGTGCCGGGCAAATGCCGACCGCCTCCGCCGTCGTCGCCGACATGATCGATATGGCCGTCGGCCGCACTCCCATTACGTTTCGCACCGTCGAGCTCTGGTCCCACCGCGAAGCCCGCGTGCAGCAATGCGATCACAGCTTGCTGCCCAGTCGCTACTACATTCGCCTGACGGTGGAAGACCGCCCGGGCGTGCTCGCGGAAGTGACGGGTGTTCTGGGCCGCAATCAGATTTCGATTGCGTCCGTCATTCAGCATGAACCAAGCGAAGAAGACGGCGGACAGAGCATTGTGCCGCTGGTGATTATGACGGCGCAAGCGACGGAAGGGGCGACGCAGAAGGCGATGGCGGAGATTGGGAAGCTAACCTCGGTGCGGCCGAATGCGGTACGGATGCGGGTGCTGGATTAGTGGACCAAGTTTCGAGTTCTGAGTTTTGAGTTCTGAGACAGGAGGGGAAATTGTCGTGACTACCTTTCATCGTTTTGAAGAACTGGAAGTTTGGAAAAAGTCTCGTGAGCTGACGAAGACAATCTATGGTTGCACAAAGTCAAGAGAGTTCACAAAGGATCGCAGCCTTAAGGATCAAATTCGGCGGGCCGTTGTGTCCACAATGAGTAATATTGCGGAGGGTTCCGAGCGTGGTGGCAACCCTGAGTTCATTCACTTTCTGGCTATGGCGAAGGGCTCCGCGGCAGAAGTTCGTTCGCAACTCTATGTTGCTTTCGATCAAGAATACATCTCGCAATCGCAATTCGAGGACTTCGTAAACAGAGCCGATGAAATCAGCCGGATGATTCTAGGTCTGATTAACTATTTGAAGCGATCCGGTCTACG
>JAYTUF010000633.1:0-5058 GCA_043744755.1 Anatilimnocola sp. | reverse complement strand
CGGACTTGCAAATCGACGACGCCCTGCGGATTCCGGCTCGGCAGGAGCCTCGCCCTCCCAGTTGGCGGAGCTTCGCCCAAGCAGTCAGTACACATCGCAAACCCTCGCCGCGTGACGCAAGGCCGCGATCTTGTCGGGCCAGGTCGGGATGAACTCCTGGGCGATGAAGCCTTTGTATCCGGTCTCCAAAATCGCCTTCATGATCGGCGGATAATTGATCTCTTGCTTATCGTCGAGTTCACCGCGACCAGGGTTGCCGGCGGTGTGATAGTGGGCGATCACGTCTTTGTATTGCCGGATGCGGCGGATCACGTCGCCGTTCATGATCTGCACGTGATAGATATCAAACAGCAGCTTCATCCGCGGTGAATCGACCTGGCGAATTAGTTCGACGCAGTGGTCCACGTCATCGCCAAAGTAGCCCGGGTGCCCCTTCATCGGATGCGTGTTGTCGCGGCTGTTGAGATGCTCCAGGCACAGATTAATCTTCTTCTCCTCCGCGTAGCCGATCACTTGCTTCCAGCAATCGAGGCAGTTCTTCGTCCCTTGCTCGTCCGAAATGCCCTTCTCGCGCATGCCGGTGAACGTGATGACGTTTTCGCAGCCATGCTCCACTGCCAGGTCGATGCCCGTCTTGAGTTTGGTGATGCAAACCTCGTGGTTATCGCGATTGAACGGCCCCTTCGCGAAGCCATGACTGCCAACAAGCGAAATCTTCAGCCCCAGCTTGCGAACGGCCGGATAATGCTCGGTGCCGATTCCTTCAATCGCTTCCAGTCCCATCTCGCGGCAATGCTTCGCCAGCTCCACCGCCGGCAGGGGATTGAAACACCAGCCCATCACCGATTGGTGAATGCGCCCATGACGGGTTTTGTAGTCAGCCTCCACCGCCGGTTGTTCCGCAGCCGAGATGGCTGTCGTGGCGGAGAGCGTGGAACCCAGCGCGAAAGCGCCGGCCGAAGATTTGAGCAGGTCGCGGCGTGTGAGAGGTTGCATGCGAGTCTCCTGGGCGATTGTCTCGCCGCTAGTTCGTCAACCACGATGGAATATCGTTCATCGTCGCCCATTGGTGGCGGGAATCAACGGGCCGTCCAAGTTTCCTTCGTCTGACCTCCTGGCCCCCATTACTCAGGGGAAGACGGGCGGGTGAAGGGGCGGCACGCTCAGCCGGATCGGCCCTCGCGATAACGATTTCGCGCCGCATTTTTGCGCCGCCACAGTTGGGAATATTCTTCCTTTAGCATCTCCGTCCCATACCGAATTCCGCTAGCTACGGCACCGTTGCTAACAACCTTTTTGATAACGTATTCGCACCCCTTTTAAGCCATTGAACCGCCCCGCGCAACCGCTTTGTCTACAAGCACTTGCGTTGACATTAATAGCCAGTTGTTAGTATTGATTGCAAACATCGATAACATTTTTCAACACTTGATGACCCTCCCCAAGCCCGCCTGACGAGCACTTCGTGCGATTACGGCCAGCGGCACACTCGCCTCCCTTACGAACACCTTTCGCCCTGTTATCGGCTGCAACTTGATAATGCCTCCTCCGAGGAGTTGCCTACGAAGGCGTCGATAACATCACTACCATTTTGTCAAAGAGGTGGCCAACTATTAGACGATTGAGGTTGGACACGTCTGGTCCGGCTGACGACGGAATTTCTAAATTTTCCGCCACGATGAATGAAACGCGTCTCACTGGCCGAGCCGGGCAATTTTGACCAGCAGCGGCTCGAGCTGCGCGAAGTATTCGGCTTCCGCCAGCATCCCCTTCTTGGCTCGTAGCTCGGCCAGTTGTCGCTCCAGTGCGTCGCGTTGCATACGCACTTCGGCGGGCAGTTGTGCTTCGCGCGGACTGCGGACGAGGGTGAATTGGCGGGCGAGCGGGCCATCGACGGCGGCGCCGGCCTTCGATTGCTTGACGACCCGCAGGCCCTGGAACCACTCGGCGGGGGTGCCCAATTTGTCGCCGTTGTCATCGAGCAGGGCGTGTTCCGTCGCGAGGCGGCCTTCTTTGGCGTAGAACTCCCGCAGGCGGGACGAGGCGAGCAGATAAGCTTCGAGCAGCGAGGTCTGGTCGTCCTTATCGAGATCGGCAGCGGGATCGGCGATGGCGGCCGAGAGATAGTCGCCGAAGTGGGCGAAATTATATTCGTGCCCGCTCTTCGTCGCCGTGATGACAACCCGCCCCGGCGCGGCCAGTTCCGCGAGAAATGGCCCGCTGCTCGCCGCGCAGTTGATCACCGCGACGGGCGCTTGGATGGGCTGCAGCCAGGTTTTCAGCTCGCTGGATGAAACATCCGGCCCGCGGAGATTGAACCGTGGCGTCTTGCCGTCGAACGTGCCATGACCGATCAGGACCAGCCACAGCGGCTGAGTACTTAAGTCGAGCTGCTGCTCCAGCGTTTCGCGAAGAACATTCTTGTCGGTCTTCTCCATCGCTTCTGATAAACCGATTACGGTGCAATTTGCTTTACCATGCGCGGCGGCCGCAACCCACCTGTCGGCCCAGGCGCGGAAGGGTTTTTCAAACTCCTCGCTTCCCGCAGCGCCAACGACGACGATCAGCCGCGGCTGATCAGCGGCCGCCACAGCCTGAAATGTTAAGACTGATAACGCAATAGTCAGTAATATGATTTTCATCACGCCAATCCCTTCCAGCGCCGCAGGCCCCATTCGCCCACCAGGCAAGCCAGCGCGATGGTCAGCACGCTCCATTGATGCCAGAGCGGGTAAGTCCAGATTTCGACATGCGGGATCTTGCGATTGGGCAAGCTCGCAACGAAGCGATCCAGGCCACTGAGTGAAATGACTTCACCGCCCGATTCAGTCGCCAGCCGCTTGAGCAGGGCTGCATTGCCGGCCAGTTCACGGAACTCTTCCGTTTCTGGTTCGGCAGCCCAGCCTGTTTCGCGAGAGCCCACGTCGCTGCCATCCGGCGCGGTGACTGTCACCTGCGCTCGATAAGCGCCCGCCTCGCGCGGCACGAACAGCGCGCGATATTCGCCGGCGGCTTGATCACTGCTTTCGGCCTGAATGCTGATCTCGCGATGATCGGGCGTTTTGATCGTGAGCGAAACGGTCGCATTATCGAGAGGTAGAAACTTCTTATCGCGAGCGCGGATGATGATCTCCCGCGCGGGTAGCCCCGTGCCTGTCTTCACGCGCGATTCCACTTCCACCGCTTGCGGAACATCGGCGACCAGCCAGCGCACCGTTTGCCGCCAGGCTTTTTCCAGATCGCTGGGCAGTTCTTGTCCCTTGGGCGATTCTTCCCGTCGCATGTCCCACCGCCATAAGTCGCCAATCAAGAGCGCCGCCGCACGACCTCGGCCGAAGGGCTGCACGGCGAGCGCGGGCCGCAGCACGCCTTGGCTCGTCTCCACTTCGGCGAGCACTGACGCCCCGGGTTTGATGGCTGAGATGCGGTTGAGCGAGCGGAAGCCGGGCATCGACACGAGGCGGGCCTGTTCGTCCTGCTCGTTGGCCCGCACGCGAATCCAGGGCTGCAACCAGCCTTCGCGGGTCAGCTTCAATTGCATCGCCTGCGTGCTCGCCTCGGCCTGACCGCGATTGAGATAGACGGGCAACAGTTCCGCGACCGGCGTGCGGGCGTAACCACCTTCGCCGAACGAGTTCTTGCCCCCCATCATCAGCAAACCGCCGCCCCGCTGGCTGACAAACTGCTGCAGCAGCGAAAGTTGATCCTGCGTGAAGAAACTCGCCTCGATATCGTCGAGAATGACTGCCTGATAACGATACAAGTCTTCCGCATCTTTGGGGAAACCGCCGCGGAGTTCTTCCTTATCTTCGGTCCCCAGCCGGAGGATCACCGGCTCGTTGTATTGCTCGGCCTGCTCGTCGTTCTTGTTGCCGAAGCCGCGGAACAGCGGGTTCGTCCGCTCGTCATTGCGGCTCAGAAAGTTGAACTTGGGCTCCTTCTTCGCGATCCGCACCAGGCCCACCAGATCGACCTCGTCGTCCTTGGCCACCGCCCGCCGCAGGAACTTGAACTCCCAGTTCGGCAGGCCCGAAACATATAGCACGCGATACGGCCCGCCGCCCCGATCGACCGTCGCCAGGCGCCGATTGTTGGCCAGCGTGGCTTCGGCGGACGTCGTGGCATCGGCCATTAATGCTTCTTCACCGACCAAGGATACCTGCACATGATAGAAGCTCAGCCCCGGTCGTTCCGGCTTGATGAGAAATCGCTGCGACAGCGACTCGCCGTCCTTGGTCACGCTCAGCGTTTGGCGCTCGATCTCCTTTTGCTCTTCATCGAGCACGCGCACGACGACCTTCCGCCCCGCGAGCGCTTGCGTGGCGATCTCGGCGACGAGAGTGACGGGCGCAGCCTCGAAATTCGTCTGACTGACCGCGACGTGGGCCAGCGAAACATCGAGCGCGGGAGAGGCCGCCGCTAATGAGACGGGATAGATCGGTGGAAAATCGGCACCGGTGATCTCTCGGCCTTCCAAGTCTGTCGCGTTGCCATCGGTCAGCAGCAAAATGCCCGCGACCGGCTGCCCGCGGTAGCGATCAGCCAGTTGCGAGAGCGTGTGCGAGATAGTCGAAGCTTCGCCGGTGAACGCGAGCTGCGAAAAATCTTGCGCGGGTTGAAGCTGCGTATCAAATGTGTACTTCCGCACGTCGAAATCCTGTGCGAGGCGGGGCAGCCAGCCTTCCTTCTTGGTCAGACTTTCCTTCAACGCTTCGCCACGCGTTTGCCGCGCGCCGCGGTCGGCTAGTTGCAGGCTCCGGCTGTTGTCGGCGACGACCAGAAACAAGTTGCTACCGGGCCGGGGCCGCGTGCCGACATAGAGCGGTTCCAGCAGACAGATCGAGAGCAGCACGATGGCGACGGCTTTGAGACCGAAACAGACGATCTTCAGCCACGACTGACTGGCCGTCGTGACGTAGGTCCAGCCGAGCATCGCCAGCGCCGCAACCGCCAGAACGATCGCGGCAGCGAGCCAGTCGCGGGCACCGAGGATGATGTCGGCGAGGATGATGTCGGCAGCAATCATTTGCCGCTCCCGAGGCGCTCGTAATACTTGCG